>JAITAE010000305.1 GCA_031284295.1 Spirochaetaceae bacterium | reverse complement strand
AATAGCAAGGACAACAACTGACATACCTGCGTATTAAAGCCGCTGGCCGCCTGACATACCCGCGTATTTAAAAGGCCACTGTTGGCCTTATTTAAAAGCGGCCTGGGTCACCCGCCCTTGAAAACACATCCCTGTTCTGATAAATTTTATTAAAAATGGGACGGTTCTAAAAACCGCAAAGGCCGCTTACAAAACAACCGATTTTGGAACCGGCTCAATGAACCGCTACTTTTTTTAAGGAGACTTCTGTGGTAAAAAATGAGCTTGTGCAGCGCAGCCCGGTCAGGCTGCTTGAAAAAAACATTCAGGGCGGCTTAAACGCTGGTGAGATTGGTATTTTGTCCGCGCCCAAGGGGATCGGAAAAACTTCGGTACTGGTGCAGATTGCGCTGGATAAACTGCTACAAGGGAAAAAAATAATCCATATTTCTTTTAACCAGCACGCCAGCCATGTTCAGAATTGGTACGAAAACATATTTGAAGAGACAGCCAGGAAAAAGCAACTGGAAAACGAGCGCGATGTCGCGGACGAACTAATACGAAACCGCGTACTGATGAATTTCAACCAGGAAGGCGTGAACAGCGACGTGATACGGCGCAGCCTTAAATCAATGATTGTTGAAGGCGGCTTCAAGGCCGATTCCATCATTATAGACGGATTTGACTTTACGATTGCGGAACGCGGCCGTATTTCTACGTTAAAGGCCTTTGCCAAAGAGATAGGGGTTTCCGTATGGTATAGCTGCGATCTGTCCGGCACGCCGCCCTACGATAAGAACGGCATACCCGTTGTTGTAAAGAACATAGAAGACCTTATAGACGTGGTTATCGTACTGGAACCCAAAACGGCATATACCGAATTGCGTGTTTCAAAAGAACATGGCAGTTACAAAACGGAAAGCATCGTCCGTTTGGATCCCAAAACACTGCTGATCCTGGAGAACTGAAAACCTTATGTCCATACATGATTCAGGCGGGACGCCCGGCCTTTCCCTTATTGTCCCCTGCTTTAACGAGGAAGCTTCTATAAAACACATGTACGAAGAAGTGTTACGGGTTCTGGAAGGCGAGGCCGGCATTCGGGATTTGGAATTCATTTTTGTTGACGACGGTTCAAAGGACGCGACGCTGGAGCAGATAAAAAAGTGCGCCGCATCGGACCGGCGCGTACATTATATATCATTTTCACGGAATTTCGGCAAAGAAGCGGCGTTGCTTGCGGGCTTTGCCGCTTCAGCGGGAAAGTATGTTGTTACGCTTGACGCGGACCTGCAGGACCCGCCCGCGCTGATACCGAAAATGCTGGACTCCGTGAGCGGCGGGGAGTGTGACTGCGCCGCGGCCCGGCGCGTTACAAGGAATGGCGAGCTGCCTATAAGGTCATTTTTTGCAAGATGTTTTTACCGCCTGATGGCAAAGACTGCCGAGATCGACGTGGTTGACGGCGCGCGTGATTTCAGGCTCATGTCCCGTGTTTATGTTGACGCGATTCTTTCTCTTGATGAACGCAACAGGTTTTCAAAGGGCCTCTTTCCGTGGATAGGGTTTAAGACAAAATGGTTTGAGTACGAAAACATAGAACGCGGGGCCGGAAAAACAAAGTGGTCATTCTGGCGGCTGGTGGTTTATGCGTTTGATGGGATATTCGCGTTTTCGTCAAAACCGCTTGCCATCGCGTCTGTGCTGGGCATCCTGCTTTTTCTGGCTTCGCTTATACTGATTGCATGGATAGCTATTGAAAAACTGCTGGGGCATACTGTAAATGTATACGGCTGGGCGTCCACGGTCTGTATCATTCTGTTAACAAGCGGCATTCAGCTTTTCAGCATCGGTATTGTCGGACAGTATATCGCGAAAACGTACACCGAAGTTAAGCGCCGGCCGCACTATATTGTACGGGAATCGTCATAATTTATTTTTAGGTTGGTGGATATGGAGTATTCTGGCGCGCGAATTTTGATAGAAGCGCTAGTTGAACAGGGCGTGGATACGGTTTTTGGCTATCCGGGCGGCGCTGTTCTTTTTATTTATGATGAACTATACAAACATTCCGACAGGATTCGCCATATCCTTGTCAGCCATGAGCAGCACGCGGCTCACGCGGCGGACGGCTATGCCCGTTCAACCGGAAAAACAGGGGTATGTATCGCGACTTCCGGGCCTGGGGCGACGAATCTTGTTACCGGAATCGCTACCGCCTATATGGACTCCGTGCCGCTAGTCGCGATAACGGGCAATGTCGCGACGGGGCTTTTGGGTAAAGACAGTTTTCAGGAAGTAGACATTGCCGGTATCACGATGCCCATCGTCAAACATAACTGGATCGTAAAAGACACGGCGGAGCTTGCCGAAATTGTCAGCGAAGCCTTTATCGTGGCAAAGTCCGGCCGTCCCGGTCCGGTCTTAATTGATATACCAAAGGATGTAACGTCCAACAAAGCCGAATGGGGGCGCTCCGGCGGAAGCGGTGCGGCGTCCGCCTTGAACGCACGTTCAAGGCGTTTGTCGGCGCGGAACTCAAGGAAAACGTTCGGCGACGCGGATTTGGATACGGCGGCGCGTATGATAGCCGCCTCTAAGCACCCGTTCATCTACTCAGGCGGCGGCGTTATATCCGCGAACGCCTGCGCCGAACTGAAAGCCTTTGCCGAACGCATAAACGCCCCGGTTGCGCTGACGCTTATGGGACTGGGCGCGTTGGCTCATGATCACCCGCTCTGTACCGGCATGATAGGTATGCACGGGACGGTCGCGTCGAATAAAGCCGTGCAGAAGGCCGACTTGCTGATCACGGTGGGCGCCCGCTTTTCGGACCGCGTTACGAGCCGCGCGGACATATTCGCGCGTAACGCAAAGATACTTCAGTTTGACATAGACCCGGCGGAAATTAACAAGAATATTAAAACCGATTTTGAAATTTCAGGCGATATTAAACTGGTACTGCAAAAAATGCTGGAGACGCTTTCAAAATATTATGCGGCGGACGGCGTGACCGGCGCGGCAAGCGGTTGGCATGACGAAATTGCCGTCTGGAAAACAAAGATTCCGAAGGCGCACCACAGGGAAACAAAGCTGCATCCGCGATTTATAATAGAGGAGACCGGAAAAAGGCTTGGACCCGCGTCTATAGCGGTAACCGATGTCGGGCAGCATCAGATGTGGGCGGCGCAGTTCTATCCGCATAAAAGACCCCGCGCGTTTTTAAGCTCAGGCGGTCTTGGCACAATGGGCTTTGGACTCGGCGCGGCGCTCGGCGCCAAGGTTGCCAACCCTGACTGCCCGGTGGTCCTTTTTACGGGCGACGGGTCCTTCCGCATGAACTGCGGGGAACTCGCCACGCTTGCCGCCTACAAACTTCCCGTGATTGTGATCGTTTTTAGCAACAAAACGCTCGGCATGGTGCGGCAGTGGCAGCACTTGTTCTACGATGAACGGTACTCCGAGTCTACGCTGGACAGGCCGCCTGACTTCGTGAAGCTGGCGGACGCATACGGGCTCCCCGCCTGCCGCGCCACAGATGAAAAAAACTTCATAGCCGCGCTTGACGCGGCTATGGCTGCCGCCGCCGCCGGTAACACGTTCCTGGTTGACGCGCTTATCGACATTGACGAGATGGTTTTGCCGATGGTGCCGGGCGGAAAACCGGTAGACGAACAGCTCCTTTAAGCGCCCTTAAAAATTTAAGGCGCGATGACTGAGTTAATGTAATATACGACACTCACCTTCCATTAGAGTTGTTTGGAAACTCCAGTCTACGAACAACTTCCATACTATAACGGGGACGGTTATACCCTCTCCCGACAGGCGGGCTCAACGCGTTGCGTTGAGCTCCGGAGTTTGCGCCGCCGCGCTACGCGCCGCTTACCGCAAACTCCAGGCCGTGTTGGCGGGCCGTTATCTGGTCTGCCGAACGGCGGGAGGGCGTGTCCTTGAGAGAGGGTTAAGCGGCGCTTGCTTAGGGAAGCGCTGATTAAATGAGGCCACCGATTGGGGGGTGGCGGAATACCGCGCTTGCGCGGGATGTAGACAGGGGGGCGCGACAGTGTAGCGGCTATATGCCGGTAACGGCATGGAAATAGCGCCCCCCTTTAATTAATCAACGTTGCCTTAGGGAGTTGGAATGAAACAGTTTGACTTGGAGCGATATCTTAGCGGAGGAATTGCCCAATTGGCAAAAGACATAGTGCGCGCAACCCGTCAAAACCCGAAAGCTAACGTGTTCTTTGCAAACTACGCCCTTGCCGCGCGAAAGGCGGAGAAACGCAGGCATAGCCTTGAGAAGCTCGGCGAGCATATTCCGTCGTTTTTAATAGCAAGCATTACGCGGTCTTGCAACCTGAACTGCTCCGGTTGTTACGACAGAGCCAACCGCGGCGCCAAATGCGGCGGCGAGTTGCGTGTTGAAGACTGGCGCAGGATTTTTTCACAAGCCGGGGAAGCCGGTGTATGCGCAATCCTGTTAGCGGGCGGCGAGCCGTTTATGCGTCTTGAAGTAATCGCGGAAGCGTCGGCACACCCCGCGATAGTTTTCCCGGTGTTCACAAATGGCACCATGCTTGAGGACAACGCGGTCACTCTGCTTGAAAAGCGCCACAACATCATTCCCATTGTCAGCATTGATGGCGACGCCGCTCAAACAAACAATCGGCGCGGTGAAGGCGTCTATGAAAAAACCGAACGGGCAATGGCGCGGTTAAATGAAAAAGGGCTGCTGTTCGGAGCGTCCGTTACGGTTACACATGAAAATATCAGTACCGTAATATCCGACGGCTTTCTTACAAGCCTAAAAGATAAGGGCTGCAAAGCTGTTGTATATGTGGAGTATGTGCCTGTCGAAAACCCTGAACTCGCCCTTAACGAAGCCGGACGCGGGCTTTTGGCTGAATGGGTCCGCGCTTTGCGTTCGCGTGGAGAGATGATAGCGCTGTCATTCCCCGGCGATGAAAAGAAGTCCGGCGGATGTTTGGCGGCGGGTCGAGGTTTTTTTCATATTGACGCTTCCGGCAACGCCGAGCCGTGCCCGTTCTCCCCTTACTCCGACACGAATTTGAAAACCGCTTCCCTGCGCCAGGCTTTGGGCTCGCCCCTGTTCACGAAACTGCGCGAGAGCGGCAGCCTTGCAAAAGAACGTATCGGCGCTTGCACGTTGTTTGAGCAGGCGCACGAGGTTCGCGCGCTTGCCGCTTCCGTATAAACAGGAGGACGCTGCTCCTGACGGAGAGATGCGGTACTCTTTACCAAGGGCAACGCTGATTATTCCGCCACCCCCTACTTCCAGCCCCACCAACACCGGCTGGAGTTTGCGGTAAGCCCGCCCCATTTCGGAGGCCGGTTTTTAGGGCTTTTTTACAAGCCCCACTGTACGGGCTAAAACATTCAAATTAGAGGTATAGCCCGCAAGCTATGGGTTAGCAGACAGCTTAGCCGTTTTCGGTTTCTGCTCCGGCTGGTTTTTCCGGTTTCCGCCGGATTACAGGAGTGTTTACGGAAGTTATAATGCTATGTTTGGAAACATGGATATGCTGCGTTTCAGGATGCCCTGTATATGGGCTATCGCCGTACCGTAATTGGTGAATGGTATGTCCTGGTCGGCGGCGCACTTCTGGCGGTAGCGCATTTCCCGTTCATTCAGCATAC
>JAITAE010000287.1 GCA_031284295.1 Spirochaetaceae bacterium | reverse complement strand
TTTTTTCCGGGCGGGCGCCGGCGTCAGCCTTGATATGCTGCTGCGCTGGGTTCTCTGGAACGGCTCGCTTGCCGCCGCCGGCGCACTCATCGCCTTTGCCCACCCGTTTGCGATACTCGCGGCGTTTATCGGCGCGCCCATCGCGACATTGTCCCCTTTTATCGGCATCGGAATGTTTTCCGGTGTTGTACAGGCCGCAATGCGCCGCCCGCGCATCGCTGACGCCGAAACGCTAGTAGAAAGTTTAACCAGCCTCAAAGGTATCTACAAAAACCGTATCACCCACGTCCTGCTCGTTTTCTTTCTTTCTTCCATCGGCGGTATGATAGGAAATTTTATCTCGATACCGCGTCTGGCCGGCATCCTGTTCAACAGCTAGCAGTTTGCCGGGCCGCAGCCAGGCGGCTGGGAGTCGTCCTTGAGAGAGGGTTGAGCCGCCGCCAGGCGGCTGGGAGTCGTCCTTGAGAGAGGGCTTGCGGCGGCAATGAAGAATGATAAATGAAGTATGAAGGCTGGCACTGCTCGCTGCTCACTACTCACCGTGAAGGCTTTTAGCCTGGGCCGCTGGCGGGCGGCGGCTGGGGTTGACGGTGGGTGTCCGGGAATATTATCATGAAAGTATGATTTTCCCTTTAGAAGAACTCATTAAATACCAAAACAATATGTACGAAATTACAAGCGCGTCCGCGCGGCGCTCGTATCAGCTGTCAAGACTTGACGGCCCGGAAGTGGAAGAAAACGATGGCAAGGTTGTATCTTTGGCGGCCAGGCAGGTTTTTACAGGAAAAGTAAAGTTCAAGCTGCTGGAAAACACCGAAAATACGGCGATTCCGGCTGATTAGGACATTCATAGATGCCGGAAAATCCGGTCCCGGTAGTAGTTTTGTTCGGCCCTACCGCGTCAGGCAAAACGGCCATCCTTGAAAACCTTTTTTGCGGCGAAACCGTGTACCGGGCCGAGGTTGTTTCCGTCGATTCCATGCAGGTGTACCGGGGGCTGGATATAGGAACGGCAAAACCGCCGGCCTCAATCCGGTCCGCGCTGCCTCATCACCTTATAGACATACTCGACCCTAACGAACAGTTTAACGTCGGTGAATTCATGCGCCGCGCCGACGCCGCCTGCGCCGGTATACACAAACGCGGCCTCGTGCCTGTGATTTCAGGCGGCGCGGGCTTTTACCTGAAAAATTTTATCGAGGGGCTGCCGGCTTCGCCGCCCTCGGATGCCGCTGTCCGCGAAAAGCTGGCCGGGGAGTTTCGTACAGGGGGCCGCGCCCCGCTCCTGGCGGAACTGTGCGAGGCCGACCCGGAAAGCGCGGCGCGTATACACCCCAATGACGATTACAGGCTGCTCCGAGCGTTGGAGGTAATACGCTCAGGGGGCCGCGCCCTGAGCGAATACTCGGCGGACAGGGAAAGCCGCCGCGCCAAGTACCGCTTCCTGCTCATAGGCCTTGAATGGGAACGCGAGGAGCTTTACCGGCGGATAAACACGCGCTGCTCACGGATGTTCCGGATGGGCCTGGCAAAAGAAGTAGCGGGACTGTTCGACAAGGGGCTTACGCCTGACGATCCGGGCTTGAAGGCCATAGGCTACAAAGAATTTTTTGTAAAGGATTACGACGGAGGCTGGCGTATTTCAAACGACATTGACGGCGTTGAAGCGCTTGTCGCCCGGAATAGCCGCCGGTACGCAAAACGTCAAATCACCTGGTTCAAGAAAATCCCGGACGTTACATGGATCAAGCTGCATGGGGGGCTGCAGGAGGATGACGATCCTGCGGCGGCCTTTTTCGAGGCGGCCCGCGCCGTGAAAAGAAAACTGGCTCTCTTTATCGGAGAAAGCGGTGGCGTCTGACGCCCACGCGCACCCGTTTGATCTGTCAAAATTGTACGAGGGCGCGGAAGCGGAACGGGTCAAATTGAATTTGGCCTGCGCCGGAAGCGCGTGGCGCATGGAGGATTTTTTATACAACGAACGCGCCGCGCTACGGTTTCCGATGGCTCTCTGTTTTGCCGTTCATCCCCAGCTTCCCGCCGCCTGCGGCGCGGGGCGGTGCGATCCAAAAATCATACGGGACTCGCTGTCGCATCTGTATCAATTTGCCGCTGAAAAGCGTATTGACGCGGTGGGCGAGACGGGCTTCGATCTGTTCAGCAGCGAATTCCGCGCAACGGAAAAACTACAGGAAGAATTGTTTGACGAGCATCTTCGCGCGGCGGAAAAGTACGACCTGCCGGTCGTCCTGCATCTGCGCCGCGCGGCGCATAAGGTTTTTTTATATTCAGGCCGCCTGAAAAATATCCCGTATGTGGTGTTCCATTCGTACTCCGGAACTTTGGACGAGGCCGCCTCCATTTTGCGCCGCGGGGTAAACGCATACTTTTCGTTCGGTACGGCGATTCTGCTGAATCACAAAAACACTATGAAGGTGTGCGCCGCGCTTGATGCGGAAAGGCTGCTGTTTGAAACGGACGCTCCGTACCAAAGACTGCAAGGCAAAAGCTTTTCAAGCTATGCCGATGTACTCCTTGTTATTGAGCAAGCCGCGCGGCTCAGGCGCGGCGCGGGGCTGCCGTGCGAAAAAGCCGAACTGGAAAGGTTTGCCGATGAAAACTTTTTCAGGATTTACAAAAAAGGCCGCTATGAATAGCGCGGTTTTTCGGGCTTTCTGCGAATGCAGAGACAATTTTCGCGCAATTACCGAAGAAATACGGGCCGCTATGCCGGATTTGCAGGTTTTTCAGCAGCGTTTGGTGGATGAACGGAACGGCCCGCGCTACAATGTCGATACGCCGGTTGTATACAATACGGCGCTTGACGATGTTGACGAAGCTTCGGATATAAGGCTTATCCTTGTGGGCGACAATCCCGGGCGGCGTGAACAGGCGGCGGAAAACAGGCGTTACCTTGTGGGGCCCTCCGGCAAAATCGCGGAAGGTTTTTTCAAAAAAGAGTCCTCCCTGCATATTGATTTCAGAAAGAACGTAATCATCCTGAACAAGACTCCCGTGCATACGCCGCGTACCGCCGATTTAAAAGAATTATGCAGTCTTGGCGGTGAGGAGGCGCGTCGTATCATTGAGGATTCACAGGTAAAAATGGCGAATCTTTTGGCGGATTTTTTTCACGCGCTACGTGTCCCGGTCTGGGTAACCGGCTATTCGGAAATGAGGAGGCGCGGGGTTTTTGAACGCTACACCGCCGCGTTAAGGGATTTGGCCGGGTGCGGTTCACTCGATACCGAAAACCTGTTCATTTACCGTCATTTTTCCATGAATCAATTCACGATAGACCTGCGTCAAAAGATGCCGCCGGGTAAATCGGTCGCGGAAACCCTCCGTGTTATAGGCGCGGCTTACCGCGAAAAAACACTACCCGCCGGCGACCGCCAACGGGTTTGATACCGGCAGGTAGATTCGTTGTTGTCCCTGCTATTTGCCAGGCCCACAATGATTCTTTTTATGAAGGGTACCCACAAGTGGGTTTATATACACAAAACGCTGATTTTTGTGCCCTGATGCTGGGGGGGAGACTTATTATTCATTATCGGGTATGTTATAAAAGATAAAAGATTTGGGAGGGTATATGGCTGATGCCGCTTTGATGACGCCGCGGAATGGGGTAGCGGCGGCTCTGGGAAATAAAGGGGATATTTTTATCGCGGCGGGCGTGGTTGCCGCCGTAATGATGATGATTATCCCGA
>JAITAE010000299.1 GCA_031284295.1 Spirochaetaceae bacterium | reverse complement strand
AGAGCCTTTGAAATTGAGGTCTACGAACTCCTGAAACCGGCAGGAACGGATGATTCAGAGGGTGAGCAGCGGGAAAAGGGCCCAGGGGCAGCCCTGATTGACCGGTTTTCCGCTGATTTAACGGTAGTTTTGAAGGATTCGGTAGCGAAGGCGGTGGAGCATATCAGGAAAGCGTATGAAATGTAGTGCCGCCGGTTTACTTCCGTTCTTTGGAAAGAGTAGCCAATAGAAATATCCTCATATCCGAAATGCCTCTGCGTTGAGCTTGCGTCTGCGGATGTCTTCCTGAAACGAAACCGCCGCGTCGGGGTCAATCTCGCTCGAAGCCGTGTAGTCGTTCACCATGTCCTTGACGGAGAGATAATGTAAAACCGCAGGTACTGTCGCTTGAATCGTTTTGACTTTTGTGGTATATAGACGCTGTGGGATTTTTTGATCGTTTGGGCGGCGTTGACGGAGGCGAGAGCGGCATTGCCTGACTTATACCGGGACAGTGATTTTTGCATTGCATATAAGGAGAATTTATGCCGGCGATAAAGATAGGAATTGTGGGCGCGGGCGGGATGGCGCGTTATCACTACGACGGTTTTACAAAAGCGGGGGCGGAAGTTATCGCCATCGCGAATAGAAATATTGAACGTGCAAATGAATTCGCGTCTCCGCGTAATATCAAAAAAACTTATGATACGCTTACACGGATGCTCGATGCGGAAAGCGGGCTTGATGCCGTGTCCATCGCAGCTCCGAATAAATTCCACAAATCGCTCATCATCGAGGCTCTCGAAAACGGCTTGCACGTATTTTGCGAAAAACCGCCTACACTCAACGCGGCGGAAATGAAAGAAGTATTGGCCGCGGTTAAAAAAAGCGGCAAAAAACTTTTATTCGATTTTAACAACCGTGCACGTCCTGAGTCGCGGGCCATGCTGTCGTATATAAAAAGCGGTAAAGTCGGACGCATAAATTCCGCTCAGGCGATATGGATACGGCGGGCAGGAATTCCGGGCTTTGGCGGCTGGTTTACGACAAAAGCGGTTTCAGGCGGCGGCCCCGTGATAGACCTGCTACACATGATAGACCTTGCCCTTTACTTCATGGATTATCCTGAGCCTTCATTCGCGCTTTCCAGCGTTTTCTACGATTTCATGGGAAACAAGGCCTTTAAGGGGCCGTGGGGGATTGCCGACACGCAAAACGGCGTTACCGATGTCGAATCGGCCTGCCACGCCTTTCTTACGTTCAAAAGCGGCCAATGCCTTACTATCCGTAACTCGTGGGCCGAGATGAACGAGCGCGAGGTCGTTTCAGTCGTGTTTCAGGGACAGAAGGCTGGCGGTAAGGTTGAGCGTGTTTTTCAGCGTGACGGGTCGGATGAAACAAGCATGGATACTTGCAGAATTTTTACCGAAGAAAATGGCGTTCATGTCAATATAGATATGATAACAGAACAGGACAAAACAATGGGACGCGAGAGCGCGGCGGCGAATTTTGTATATACGCTGACCGGCGCCGCGGAGCCGCTTAACACGCCCGAACAGGCCCTCATTTTAATGAAAATTATTGACGCGCTGTACGAATCGGCGGCTTCCGGGAAACCGGTTTCGATAGGTTGATAATTTATGTATAGATAATGGATAATGAATAGGTTATAGACTGACAAACAGCAGCTTGGAATACAGGCGGGCGGCTTATCGAGCAAGTTCAAAATACAAAAGGAGAAGAAATGGCAAGAATAATTACGTTGGCATCCGGGCAGTTTGGCGATATGGAATTGGAGGAATTATGCGCGTTTGCATCAAGGCTGGGTTACGACGGCCTCGAATTGGCGACACACGCGCATTTTGATGTTCAAAAAGCCCTGTCCGGTGATTCGTACATTACATACGTTCACGAAACGTTAAAAAAATATAATCTGCAATGTCAGGCTATAAGCGCCCACCTTACCGGTCAGTGTGTCGGCGATATTTGGGACGAGCGGCTTGATAGCTTTGCTCCCGCCCGGCTTGCCGGAAAACCCGATGAAATACGCGCTTGGGCTGTCAATGAGATGAAGGATACAGCCCGCGCCGCAAAAAAATTCGGCGTAAAAATCGTGAACGGTTTTACCGGTTCGCCAATATGGGCGCGCTGGTATTCGTACCCGCATACATTGCCGCGCATGATCGATGACGGGTTCGATATGATTTACGACCTGTGGTCACCGATTTTCGATGTGTTTGATGAGAACGGCATAAAATTCGCGTTCGAAGTTCATCCATCTGAAATAGCGTTTGATTACTATACGACGGAACGCTTGCTTAAGCGTTTCAATTTTCGTCCGACTCTGGGGCTGAATTATGATCCGAGCCATCTTCTTTGGCAGGGGGTAAACGAAGTTGGATTTGCCCGCGATTTTGCCGGGAAAATCTATCATGTCCACATGAAAGATGTAAAAATGCACAGGAATGACAGAGCCGGTATTCTGGGTTCTTTTTTGCCGTTTGGCGACTCGCGCCGCGCTTGGGACTTTGTTACTATGGGACACGGCGATGTCGATTTTGACGGCATAATCCGCGAATTGAACGCGGTTTCTTATTCAGGTCCGCTTTCTGTCGAGTGGGAAGATTCCGGCATGGACAGGGAAACCGGCGCGTCTGAAAGTTTACGGTATGTAAAGCGGATAAACTTTTCCGCTTCCGCCTCCGCGTTTGACAGCGCCCTAAAGAATAGCTAGCCAGATTTCAGCGGGATGGGGGCAGTGGAGTGGGAGATGTAGGGGACCGCCAGTTTTTGAGCGGCCTGCTTTGGTGAAAATTGTTTGGGAAATGGGTTTTCAAACAGTTTTAATATATTTTGCAAGGAGAAAAAAATGCAAACAAAAAAGATTATCTGTCTTTTGTGCGCCGCACTGATTTTCGGTGTGGTTTTGGGAGGAGGCAACGTATTCGCGAGCGGGAACAAAGAAACCGGCAACACGGTTTATGTGTTCGGCCCCACTCCCGATCACGGTTGGACCGGTTCCGCCGCCCGTTTCGCTGAGGAAAAAATCGCCCAGTTAAACGCCGCGGGCGGGAAGTTCAAGTATGTTTTCCGTGCCGCGGGCGGTCCTGACGACCAGATCAAGCAGATAGAGGCTGTGATGGCGGAAAGCAAGAAACCCGCGGGCGTTGTGATTCAGGCAAGCGACAACATGGTGGAGGCCGCTGTTGAGCAGATAGCCAAGGCTGATATTCCGCTCATTCTGTTTGACCGGCTGCTTGACGGTACCAGTCCGCTGATCAGGCAAAAGATGTTGATAGCGATGAGTGCCGACAACTACGATATCGGCGCGGGCGCGGCTTACTACATGGTGCAGAAAGGCATGAATCCGGGAGACGCGATATGGGAACTGCCGGGTGACAATTCGGCGGTAAGCGTTGAGCGCGGAGATGGTTTCCGCGAATATTTGACGGGAAAACGACCCTTCATCGATGATCAGGGGCAATCCCACACTGTTCCCGCTGACAAGGAGTGGACGGATGCCCAGATAAAGAGCGCGATTACCACTTCGCAGGTGGCAAACTGGTCGCGGGACAACGCCAAAACTTATTTTGAGTCCTACATAGCGGGCAAAACGCCGCAAACATTGGCAAAGTGGTTCTGGACAATGGATGATGAGTTTGTAATGGGCATCCTTGAGCTGCTCCAAACACCCGCCAAGGCCGGCGAAAACGCTCTTTTTGAGTCTAACGTCAAAGTTATCACCGGATGCGGCGGCTTGACGGCACTTTACGATGTGATGGGCAGAACCAAGTCTACAGCCGGTAACCAGCTCTATCAGCCTGACGGCGTGGCGATAATGAGTCCCACCTGCCGCCCTGGTTTCTTTGTTGACGCGATTCAGCTTATGGACGACCATCTGAACGGCAAGGATATTACCGTTCACTATACCGATAAGGCCGCAAAGCGTTTCCTTGAACCGCCCCATCTTGTCGATACGGCAAGCTGGGCAGCCAACAAGAACAACCCAAGCTGGCGTGGTTTCGACTGATTTTATACGATAAGGCGCAGCACGGCTCCCTGTTTAAAAAACACCTCTCGTCCGGCAGTATGATTAACCGCCGGGGGGGGGGGGGGAGGCGTGTGCGCCTGCGTCTGCGGGGTTATCAAAGAATGGCCGTCCTTTCAATGAAAAATATTTCAAAATCGTTTTTCGGCGTAACGGTTTTGAATAATGTAAGCCTTGAAGTTTTGAAGGGCGAGGTGCACGCTTTGCTGGGAGAAAACGGGGCGGGAAAGTCTACGCTGATGAATATACTTGGCGGGGTTTATAAAAAAGATTCAGGGGAAGTAATTGTAAACGGTGTAAAGCTGGAGAACGCTCAGGTTTCAGAAGCTGAAAAGGCCGGTGTCGCTTTTGTCCATCAGGAATTGAATCTTTTTAATGACCTGCTTGTTTTTGAAAATCTATTTCTTGGCAAGGAAATAGTTTACAAGACGGGAACGCTGAACAAGAAAGCAATGATAAAGCGAGCGGACGAATTGTTTGGCAGTCTGGGCGTAAACATAAATCCCAGAGCGCTGACTGAGAATCTTGAAACCAGTCAGAAGCAGCTTTTGGAAATAGCCAAGGCGCTTGACGCGGACGCGAAACTGATAATTCTTGATGAGCCGACGACGGCGTTAAACACTTCAGAAATTGAACATTTGTTTTCGATAGTCCGGCGCTTAAAAGAGACTGGCATCAGCTTTATTTTTATTTCTCATAAAATGCCGGAGATTTTTACAATAGCGGACAGGTATACGGTTTTGCGGAATGGATGTTTTATCAAGAGCGGCAAAATCGCCGATACCAATCCGAAAGAACTTACCACTTCTCTGGTAGGGCGTGAAGTATCCGACCGTGAAATATACGCGGAACGTGCGCTTGGGGATGTGATTCTTGAAATGGAACATTGTTCCGGTGAGGGTTTTCACGATGTTTCGTTGAAGCTCAGGCAGGGTGAAATTGTCGGACTTACCGGTCTTGCCGGTTCCGGGGCGAGCGGCCTGATGCAGGCACTGTTTGGGGCGGCGCGGTTCGATTCTGGAAAAATTACCGTTTTTGGAAATGAAACTTTTCACATCAACACACAGACATACAATATTCATACCGCGATGAAAACCGCCCGTATCGGCATGGTCGCGAGCAACCGGAAGGAAAATTCAATTCTCCCGTTCATGTCGATTCTGGAAAATCAATATATTTCAGAACATACCTTGTCGGCATTCAGTTTTCATATTTTCAAGGAAAAAGAAATAGCGAAACATCACAATTATAAGCGTCTTTTGAATATAAAAGCGAATCACCACGATGATCTTATTACTAGTCTGTCAGGCGGCAATCAGCAAAAGGTTATTCTCGCACGCATCCTTAATACTAACGCCAATATTTTTCTGCTGGATAATCCGACGCAGGGTATAGATGTCGGCGCGAAGGGTGAAATTTACAAGCTGATTCTGCGGCTGTCTGAACAGGGTAAAACAATTCTTGTTAATACTCTTGAAATACCGGAAATTGAAAAGATAGTCGATCAATGCGTTGTTTTTTATCACGGCGGAATTCACGCTATTCTTGGCAGAAATGAAATAAATGAAACTAAGGTAATGCTTCATGCCACAGACGCTGTGCCGTCCGCCGCGCCGCCTGAGCGGGCATAACTATATTAAAGGACAAAAAATGAGTGATATTAATATCGCGGTGAAACGCGTAAAAACACGGGATAAAATACTTGAATTTTGGGAACGCTACAGTTATGTCGCTATTTTTATAGCTATTTTTATAACTTTTGTGGCGGTAAGCAAGAATCTTACATGGGCGAGCGTTATGCTGGTTTTGCGCCAGAGCGCGGTCATAGGCATCATAGGTTTTGGAATGGCTTTGGTCATTCTTGTAGGCGATATTGACCTCTCCGTCGGCTCCGGTATGGTGCTGATTTCCGGCTTGAGCGTGATGGTTTACAACGCTACGGGCGGAAATTCGGTTATCATGCTGCTCGCGGCGCTCGGCATGGGTATAGTGGCGGGCTTCTTCAACGGTATTCTGGTGGGTATCGCCAAGATGCCGCCTTTTATCGTTACGCTTGCCACAATGCTGATATTCCGCTCGATGGCACTCTACATCAGCGATTCAAAGTTATACGAGCTTGATTCGACCATGCCTTCGTTCAGGGCGCTTCACTATGAGTTTGGAAATTCTTCTTTTCTTACAATCCCGATAGTCGGCATAATGTTCCTGCTGGTAGCCGGCGCGGTGGTTTATTTATGCACGTCAACAAAGTATGGGAAAAAGATATACGCTCTCGGCAGCAATCCAAAGGCGGCGCGGCTTGCCGGCATAAATACGGAATGGTTAAAGGTAAGTTTGTTTGTGCTATGCGGACTCCTTGTAGGTTTTTCCGCTTTTGTGAACGCCGCGATGAATCGCAGCGTTTCACCCGCGACAACCGGCCAGACTTTTGAGATGTTCGCTATCGCCGGAATCGTGCTTGGC
>JAITAE010000296.1 GCA_031284295.1 Spirochaetaceae bacterium | reverse complement strand
GGGAATTAATTTTAAAGAAACATATATAAAAAACGGTAATATTATTAAATCATCAAGATAACCTAAAATTGGTATAAAATCAGGTATTAAATCAATGGGAGATAAAGCATACGCAATAGTTATTATTATAATAATTTTTGCGATAATTGGCACATCCTTTCTTTTGTACACAAGATATAATGCAGATAAATTATACTTTAATTCTTTGGCTTTTGCCTCAAATATTTTCAATAATTTATTTTTATCCACAATATCCTCCTTTGATAATTTTATTTACCAAAAACACTTATAAAAACCATAAAACATATATATTTTTGTGTCAATTGGCATCGAAGATGCTTGATATAATTTTTCAAAAAATTTAACCCAATTTCACATAACGTTCCGTCGGTATATGACGCAGCGCCTACTGGCGGCGTCGCCAACGTGGTTGGCGCGCGTAAACAGGCCCATTATGCGATGCTTTTTTGCTACATCTCTATTTCCGTAATAGTAAATTTAATTTCACTCCCCTGTAGCTCAGTTGGCTTTTCATATTTATATATAACTTCTCTTTCATTACAATCAATTGGGATCAATATTATTTGAGCATTTTCATCATATTTGCTTGATAAAAATTGTTGACGAGACATATTTGAAATGTCAGTTTCAAGTAAAAAAGTTTTACCATTCGTCATACGGAAATCTGTTGAAAACCCCCTTCTTCCTTCTGAAATTATTTCAGTCTCCTTATCTGTTAAAGAATATACCATATCTGGTTTATATGTTAAAATATACTTTTCATTCTCCAGCCTGACAGAGTTTCCTACTTCATCCATTGTTGGATTTAATACATATTTTATATATCTTGAAATAACATTTGGATCATTTCCGCGGAGTTTATTCATATCCAAGGTAACTTCCTCACCTTCTACCTTGTTATTATATAACAATATATGTAAATCAACTTTCCGCCCATTTATTACACCTTTTAGAAGATATGTGTTTCCTTTTTCAAATTGACCTATTGTAGTCATAGAAAAAGTAAATCTACGGCCATCATGATATCTTACCGAAAATGAATGAACACCTGAGGGTATTTTAACAATTTGCGGTTTTCGGATTTGTCTATTCCAATCGACTTTAGTATTATCTATTTGCTGAACATTAATATACTCATGTATGTATAATATTGATAAATCTTCTTCCGAAACATCTTGTGGATTGTAAATCCCCCTGTCAATTGGCATTGATGTACAAGCTGCTAGTGTTAGCATAAAGAACATACCAGTATAAACTATATTTTTCATAAAAACCTCCAAAAAATTCCTGATTTTAGTATATGAGTATTTATGAATAATGTCAAGAGATTTTTTGACATTATTCATAAATTATTTCGTAAAATGTTCCCGCTGTTTACGACGTTTTTGCATCCCGGATAAGCGTTTGTGTAACAAACGCGGGGCCGACAAAATGTGGGAGGAGCCACAGTGTGGGAATGGAGCGCAACGGAGACCAGAGCAAAACTGTAGCCCTATCCGCACAACGGCGGCGAAGCGTAAACCGTCCTGTTGAGACTACCGGGGTTGCGTTATTGACTACAAGACATTGATTTTTGACAGCAGGCGTTTTGCGTTTATCCGCTGGCTTACGGAATGACAAACGGGATGTACCGGTTTTCGTCTTTTAACGCAGTTTGTTTAAGTAGTTGTTCAGCGCGTTTTCGGCCTTTACATCCCTGTTCAGGATGTGGTAAACGAGGGAGCATATCGGCATCTTGAGTTTATGCTTTTCCTGCAGACAGTTTACATGCCTGCACGCGGCTATGCCCTCCGGCATATAGCCTATCCCGTCTATTTTCGCGATCAGGTCGTCAATGTTTTTGTACGGGGCAAGTATCTGCTTTTCAATTATTTCACGCCCGAACCGGCGGTTACGTCCATAAACGGAACGGCAGGTAACATCAAGGTCGCCGACCCCTGCTATGGATGTAAAGGTTTCGGCGTGTGTCGCCCCCATTGCCAAGCCCAGGGACTGTATCTCGTTTAACCCGGCGGCAAGTAGCAAGGAGCCGGTATTGTCGCCAAAAACGTCGCGTATCTCGCCCAGTCGCGGCCTGTATTTCTGTGTTTTAAGCGCGTCAAGCACGCCAAAAGCTATCGCGATAACATTCTTGACGGCCGCCGCCACCTGAACGCCCCGCACATCCAGCGAAGAAAAAACCAACAGACTTTTGCTCTTTAACAGGTAACGGAACCGTATCGATTCGCGGGCGCTACGGCTTGCCGCGATCAGCCCGGTTATCTTGCCCCTGGCCACCTCTTCCGCGTGTGATGGGCCGGAAATGTAGACAAGCCGTCCGTTGTAAAAACCCGGCAGGTAATCCTCCAGCGTATCAATGATCAGACGCGGCCCGGAAGGGGAGGGCAGAAACCCCTTTGTTATCACCGCGATTGCGGTCTGCCCTTCCCGTATCGACGAGACGTTCAAAAGCCGCTTTACCTGCTCCAGCAGGTAAAGCGACGGCGCCGCCAGAATCATATATTCCTTGCCGTCCGCCGCTTCCTCTATATCGCCCGTAGCGGACAGCCCCTCCGGCAGTTTAATATCGCCAAGGTAGCGTGAATTTTTATGAGTCGAATTTATCTCGGCGGCCTGCTCCTCCCTGCGGCACCAGATGACGGTAGGCGAACCCTTTTCGGCTATAGATTTTGCCAGGGCCGTCCCCCATGCGCCGGCGCCTATAACCGCGACCTTGCCCGGCCTCACGCGAGAGCCCCCTCTATTGCCAGAATCCTGCCCTCAATCACGCTTATACCCCCTGTCCAAAAATCCGCGCCGGAAATGTCAAAGCCGGCTTTCAGCGCCAAATCCTCGGCGGAACAGCGCCCGGTATCCTGAAGCAGTCTGCGGTACGCGTCGGCAAAGAAGCGGTCATCCCTGCCGAGGGAATAGAGCGACAGCGCAAAAAGCTGCCCAAACGCGTAGGGGTAATTGTAAAACGGCAGCGCCGGACTGTAGTAGTGTACCTTTACCGCCCACATATAAGGATGAAGTTTTTCCGCGTCAAGTGAGTCCCCGTAAGTCTTTTTTTGCGCGTCAAGCATCATCCCGCAAAGCTCCGCCGCGGAAAGTTCCCTGCTCTCACGTCTCGAAAACAATTCTTTTTCGAAGTAGTACCGCGATAGAATATCCACGAGGGTTTGGCAGGAGTCCTTCACACTGCCTTCGATGAGGTTTAATTTTTCAGGCTGAGGCGCGTCCTTCAGCGCCGCTTCAAAGACCAGAGTTTCGGCAAAGATGCTTGCAGTTTCGGCCAGGGTCATCGGGTAACGTGAAAGCGCGCGGGGCAGGTCCTTGATCAGTTCGTGATGCCAGGCGTGTCCGGTTTCGTGGGCCAGGGTTAGAGCTGAGTCGAATGAGCCGTCAAAGTTACAGAGGATGCGAGCCTCCTTTGCCAGCGGAAAATCCGTACAGTATGCGCCGCCTATCTTGCCGTCGCGCATTTCCGCGTCCACCCAGCCCGATGCGTAGGCTTTGCGGGCAAACGCGGCCATCGCGGGGTCGAAACTGCCGAAACAGTCCGCGACAAGATCGCAGGCCTCGTCCCATGTCAGCCGTTTTGTGCAGGCGGCCTGTTCTCCGGGGCCTTCACGCGGGGCAAGCGGCGCAAACAGGTCGAAAAACGCGCACTTTTCTATGCCGAGCAGCCTGGCCTTGGTCTTCAGGTAGCGGCGAAACAGCGGCAGTGAATTTTCAATGGCCGAAATCAGGGCCTCGAGCGTCTTTTCGCTTATCCGCGACAGAAAAGCGGACTTTTGTAACTGACTTTTCCAGCCCCTACGCCTGTCAACGGTGATGGCAAAGCCTTTTACGCCGTTAAGCGCCGCCGCCATCGGTATCTCAACGGCCTTCCACGCCTCAAGTTCCGCTTCATACGCGCGGCGGCGAAGCTCCCTGTCCCCGCTATTAGCCAGCGACCGCAGTTCCGTTACCGTTTTTCGCCCACCGCCCGCCGTCTCCCAGGCCGCGGAGGCCGTTGACGCAAGCGCTTCGTGAAGCCGGGACCAGGCGTCCCCTCCCGACCGGCACAGATCGTTGGCCAGGTCTTCCAGTTCGCTTTCCATCTGAAAACCGGCCTTCGCTATGGTTTCAGCAAGAAAGAAAGTGTAGGGTTCAATCCGTTTGTCCAGCCCGGCAAGCGACAGAACCTGCTCCTTTTTTGACGCAAGCGCCCCGCGAAATATAACCGCGGCCTTGCCCAGCGGCAGTTTCAATGTCTCGATGCGGTTTATTTCGGCCCGCGCGCGTTCATTCCGCGTATCCGCCGTGTAGATCGCCTCGGCGTAAGAGAGCAGGTTTTCGGCGTAAGCGCCCGCCGCCTCCCACGCCTCAAGCAGCGTTAGCAA
>JAITAE010000239.1 GCA_031284295.1 Spirochaetaceae bacterium | reverse complement strand
TTTCAATGGTATCTCCCTCCCAATCACCGACACGGCACTTCTCGTCAACGATTTTCGGACGTTCTTCGATGGAAACACGTCCGATTATCTGTCCACGCCGGTCTTTTACCCCGTTTCGTTTGCGCAGTTTCGCGTGTTTTTGCCGGAAATGTTCTTTCAGCGAAGGCTCTTTCGCTGTTTCCATGTATAAATGAGTGTAGACCGTCGATGTTGATACCTGTTTTTCCTTCCGGTCAGGGTATAGCACCTTCAATCGGCTTGAAATCTGATCCGGGGAAAGGTCTTGTTTGAACAATGCCGTAATTTCCCTCATGGGCGCGTGGTCGTCCATTCTGGGATTTGGCTTGTTATCCAACTGCCTTTGTTCACTTGCCGCCTGAGCCTCGTTGCAGGTATATACTCCGCCTGACCCATTGCGATTCAGTTTCCTGTAATGCTGCTCAGGTGTTTGCCCGGTATCACCGACATATAGCATTTGGGCAGGCGCATACCCGCCATCGCCTGTAGCGCGTTTCTTTCGTCCGTGTTATAGTGTGTATACGGCATCGTTAACCTCCGATAGTTTGGTTTGCAGCTTTATTCTACCGTGTTTACGATGCCGTTTCTATGCCCCCTATTTTCGCACTTCAAAAAAAATGGGCCATAGTTTTTCGGAAAGCGGAAAATTTATGGGTCAAGCTTAGTTTTCTACCACGGAGTTTTGGAACAACCTCCAATAATTGGGATATTCTTGGCATATAAGCGGACGGGTTTTCCCTGTGGACAACGGGGCGGGTAGCCATTGACAAGGCGCCTGTTTTCCACATAGCATTAAAGGTATGGCGGCGTAGCTCAGATGGCAGAGCACACGGCTCATATCCGTTAGGTCATTGGTTCAATCCCAATCGCCGCTAGTGTCCCGACACGATTGTAAATACCAGTTTTCCCGTGCGGAGATTCTATTCAGGACACGAATATCCGCGCAAGGGATAGAAGCGGAATAACACCGCCCGGCGCCGCGCCGGGCGGTGTTATTATAGCGGATAGCCCGGTCGCCGCGTAGCGGCGATGCGCCCAAACTCCAAAACTAAATCCACAGTTTGAATGATGTCTGGACACTAGCAACACGCAAAGACAACCAGGAATCTACCGGCGTATTTAAACCCACTGGTGGGTGGCGGGACCGCCTTGAAAAAGTGTGTGGGTCAGATGTAGAATGAACCATGCAAGCGCTTAATGGGTGCCGGACGGACTGGAAGGACCAGGCGGATGCGCATTATTCCGCCATATACATGGGGCTTGACCCGTATGAGGCCGCAGAACGCTGCAAACTACCCTTTGACGGAAGAACATTTTCTCTCAGGCTGATGGGGGGCGTGTATCGTGCGGAGTTTCCCCGGTTTGAACTGCGCGAGACGGTGGGAATATGCCCGGCGGAGGAAAGGGCCGTTGAGGATGAGAGCATACGGGTTCTCGTACTGCGGTACATCTGCAATGGCCGCTGGACCACGCCGGGAGGCAGACAGCTTTCTTACAGTGAAGTACCGTGGGGCGCACTGTATTTTAGAAATTTTGAAGGACGCTGCATAAAGCGCGTCGAGCGCATATTCGGGAATGACCCCGGAGGTTTTTCCAAACTATTTGAAAAACATAAAAATTTAAAAGGAAAAAGACTCGACGGCAACGAACACGGCTGGCGCTTTGAATTTTTAAACGATATATTTATGAGTATAATAATCTGGGAAGGGGACGATGAGTTTCCTTCAAAGGCGCAAATCTTGTTTGATGACAATTTTCCCGCCGCTTTCAGCGCTGAAGACATAGCGGTGGCGGGAGATATATGTATTTCGCGGCTCAAAGCCCTGAAAGATAAGGCATGATCGAGGCGGGCAATTTGCAACGGACGCTTGCGTTCACCGGCGGTGGGACGGGCGGGCACATATACCCCGGGCTGGCGGTTGCCGCCGCTCTGGATGATATTTGCCGCTGCCGTATAGTATGGCTGGGCTCAAAAAACAGTACGGACCGATTAGCGGTCGAGGGCGCCGGTATAGAATTCAGGGAAATAAGCAGTGGAAAACTGAGGCGCTACTTTTCATTCAGGAATTTTACGGATATATTCAGAACCATTGCGGGTTTTTTTTCGTCTATGCGACTTTTAAAAAAATACAAGCCGGCGTTGCTTTTTTCGAAAGGTGGTTTTGTCAGCGTACCGCCCGTTGTGGCGGCCTTTGCGTTGCGCATACCGGTATTTACACATGAGTCTGATTTTAGCCCGGGACTTGCGACAAGGATAAACGCATACTTCGCAAAAAAAATTTTTATAAGCTATGGGCAGACCGCCTCATTTTTTAACAAAAAATGTTTGTACAAAATAACGGTAAGCGGGAATCCGGTGCGGCCTCGCTTTTATGCCGCTGATCCGGAAAAGGTGCGTTCATTTTTTAACATAGAGGCGAGCGAAAAGATACTGCTTGTTTTGGGCGGAAGCCAGGGGGCTTCGGAGGTGAACGAACTTGTGGAAGTTTGTCTCGCCGGAATAACGAAAAATTTTTTTGTTGTGCACCAGGCGGGGCCGGGCGTGGAGGCGCGGCACGAACCGCGTTATATCAGGCTTCCCTACATCGGAAACGAACTGCCTGACATACTTGCGGCGTCGGCTTTGGTGCTGGGGCGGGCTGGGGCGGGGACACTTTGGGAGTGCGCCGCCGCCGGCAAGCCGATGGTGCTTATCCCGCTGAGCGGAAAATCGACGCGCGGCGATCAGGTCGAGAACGCCGAATTTTTTGAAAAAAAAGGCGCGGCGCGTGTGCTGGTACGACCTTGCGCGGTGGACTTGCTTAAAACGCTGAACGGTCTGGTGGAAGACGACGGACGCCTGACATCTATGGCCGCGGCTTCGGCGCAGATCGGAACCCTGCGCGGCGCGCCGCTTATAGCGCAGCATATAATTGAACAAATTATTGAAGGGTAGGGTCGTGTCGTTTGCGCCGTTGGACATTGTTTTTACGGTACTGATTTTTATAATAGTTGTACGCGCCGCGTTGCGCGGTTTTGTGGAGGAGGTTTTCGGAATCGCATGGCTGGTGTTGGGCTTGATATTTGCGATCAGTTTTTACCGTCCGGGCGCTACATTTATCCGGACAAAGATGACCGGTGATGTAAAAATACTGCCCGAGGCGCTGGCTTTTATCGTTTTATTTTTGATCGTGTTTGTCATTGTAAAAATCGTTACTTTTATATTGAAGGATATTGTAAAAAAAATAAAACTTGGAGGTCTTGATCACTTTTTTGGCCTGCTGTTCGGCATCATTGAAGGCCTTCTTGCCGTTGCGGTTGTTATTTTTGTGATAAACATTCAGCCGCTGTTTGATAAAAACGATGTTTTAAAAAACAGCGTTTATAACAGATTTTTATCCGGCAATGTCAGGACTGTACAGGATATGATTACAAAACAAAATGAAGCTCCGCTGACTCCGCCGGACCCAAACTAGATGGAGAATAATAAGTTTGTTTGAGAACATAATAGGGCAGCCGGTTACGGCTCGTATCGAGGCCGATATTGTCAACAATGTTCTTGCGCCGTCAATGCTTTTTTCCGGTCCGCCCGCTTCCGGCAAGGGAACCGCGGCTCTGGAAGTGGGACGCGCTTTTTCCTGCGAAACGGAGGGCGCTCCGTGGAATTGCCGCTGCCGCGCCTGCGCCCGCCACAGGACGCTTTCACACGATGATCTTGTCGTTATGGGGCCGCGTCCCTTTTCCGCTGAAATTGCGGCGGCGCGGAACACACTGTTGCGCGATGCTTCTGCCGCGTCTTCAAGGATTTTATTTTTCCGCGCCGTTCGTAAATTGCAGCTCCGTTTTTCGCCGGCGTTATGGGCGGATGACCCAAAGATCTCGAAGCTTAACGGCATAATGGAAATGTTGGAGGAAAGTATGGAGGAACTGCGTCTGCCGAGCGGCGGAGAATCCGATTCTGAAAAACTTGCAAAACTCTGCGATGCGGTAATCAAGCATACGCAAAAACTGGAGGCTGAAGGAATATCGGATACCATCCCCGTTTCCCATGTGCGCAATGCCGCTTACTGGCTGCGCATCGCGCCCTCCGGCAAACGTAAACTTCTGGTAATAGAGAATGCGGACCGTATGCAGGATGCGGCGCGGAATTCCCTATTAAAGATTCTGGAAGAACCACCCGAAACCTGCGCCATAATACTATGCTCCCCGAAGCCGGAAACCTTGCTGCCTACGATTCTGTCGCGGCTGCGGCATTACCATTTTCCAAGTCGGGGGGAAGCGGCGGAGGCCGAGGTTGTCCGCCGTGTATTTAAGGATGGCGTGGACGCGATTCCGGCGCACGGCAGGGCCGAAAGCTGCGTCACCGCATACCTTGATACATTTTTACCTGTTTCAAAAAATGCTATGTACCCGGCGGCGGCCCTGTTTTGGGCGTCCATAGCGTTTGCCGTTACCGTTGCACTGCGCAGGAAAGGCGTTTCCGATGCGGAACTGCCGCCCGGCCTGCTTACGATAGGCGGGCATTGCGCGCCCATTGCGGAGGCGGCGGGGCTTGGCAAGGCTTGTACAAGCGTAAAAAGCTTATGCGCCGCGGTTTTGGCGGCGTCAGGCGGCTTTGAAACCCGAGGTACATTTAGTGTTTTTTTGGGACTGCTCTGCGGACGCCTATCGGAGGCGCTCTTTTCGATGCGCGCCTCCGCCATCTGCATAGCATACCGGCGTATTCTGTCCAAATACGCCGAAGAAGCCCGCGTAGCGGTAGATATTTTTAACCAGAGTCCCGCAATGGTTCTGGAAAGATTCTCAGGTTCTTTAATACAAAATCTGGCAATATTATGACAAATTATATACGAAATGCATTAAAAAAATTGGATAAGCTTACTTGCGATCAACTACACGAAATCCTGATTATGGCGGAAAACGAGTTAGAAACGTTTCGTGAGGTACTGGTATCGGTGATAAAAGGCATACTGGTATGCGATACGCGGCACACGCTTATTCTTACGAACCCGCACGCTGAACGGCTACTGCAAATAGATAATTGGATAGAGGGCTGTGAAGTCGTCTGGGCGCTGATTCGCGACAGGGAGATCAGCGATTTTTTGCAGGAAACACTGCACAGTGGCTATCGTGTTGACGACAAAGAATTTTACACAAACGAAAAAGGCGTGCAGCGCCTGCTTAATGTCAGTGTGCTGCCACTCGTGGACAAGGGAAGGGGACACGGACACGTAACCGGCTCCCTCATTACCGTCGAAGACATTACCGAAAAGCGGCTGCGCGAGGTAAGACTCAGGCAGGCGGAAAACCTTGCGAGTCTTACCACCGTTGCGGCGGGTGTGGCGCATGAAATAAAGAATCCGCTCGGTTCTTTGTCGATCCATGTTCAGCTTATGCAAAAATTATTAAACCAGGCGATTGATAACACCCAACTAGGCGTCGATGAAAATTCTGCCGATAACATTTCTGTATCTTATATAAAGTTTAACAAGCATATCACCACCGTTAACGAAGAAATACAGCGCCTGAATAAAATAGTTGTCGATTTTTTGTTTGCGATACGTCCGATGGAGATTTTTCCTGTAAAATCGGACATTAACAGGCTGATAGAAGATGTTATTAAATTTGTGCATTATGAACTGGAAGAGGCCGGTATAAATTATAAATTGAATCTTGAAAGAAATATTCCGGCAGTAGAGATAGATAAAAGGTATATTAAACAGGTGATGTTAAATCTTATAAAGAACGCAATTGAAAGTATGCCGGATTCGAACGGGCTGCTTACGATAAGCACGGAATCGGACGAGCAGCAGGTAAAAATCCATGTCAAGGATAACGGATCAGGTATACAGGAAGCTGACAAAGCCAAAATCTTTGAACCGTACTTTACCACAAAGATAAAAGGTTCCGGTTTGGGTTTGACCCTGGTGTTTAAGATTATCCGCGAACATTCGGGCGAAATCTGTGTGACTTCAAATCCTGGCGAAGGCGCCTGCTTTACGATAAAGCTGCCCCTGCCGCGGCATGAAAGCCGTCTGCTTGTATATGATAGTTTTGATTATGTTGTGTGAAGGGGAGAGGGGGTATGTACAAAAAACTGATAGTTGATTCTGGAAAACGGATGTTGAATTCGGGGCTCACCGTAGAAACCTGGGGCAACATCAGCGCGCGGGATCCGGGTAACAGCCTCATCTACCTTACGCCGAGCGGGATGGCGTACGACACTATTTGTGAAGATGATATTGTTACGGCAAATATTGACGGAACCATCGTGGATGGTAAACGCAGGCCAACCGTTGAATTTGAACTTCACCTTGGCATTTACCGGGCGCGCCCTGAAATAAACGCGGTTGTCCATACGCATCCGCTATACTCGCAAATTTTCGGCGTGCTGCACGAATCGATTCCGGCCTTGATAGACGAGGCCGCGCAAGTGTTAGGCGGCGAAGTGCGCTGCGCCCGGTACGCGTTGCCCGGTACGAGGGAACTTGCCGAGGCCTGCGTGGAGGCTCTTGGGAAAAGCGCCTGCGCCTGTCTGCTCGCGAATCACGGCGCGGTGAGCATAGGCGGGGACATGAATGCGGCCTTTCGCACGGCAAAGGTTCTGGAAATGACGGCTCAAATCTACGCGCAGGCGCGCGCGATAGGAAAGCCCTGCCTTTTGGAACAGAGTCAGATCGATTATATGTACGACTTTGCCCGCCACCGTTACGGGCAGTAACGGATATGAAACGGTTTATTAAAAACCTGACAGCGGCGCCGCTGTCCCTTTGTGAAGACGCCGAATCTTTCCTGCAGAGTGATTTTTGGGGGGCTTTCAAAGCATCGTTCCACTGGACGCCGTTTGCGTTCCGCATCGTCTGGGAAAACGGTGAAGAAAAAGCCTTATTGGTGTTGTACAGGCCGCTCGCGGCGGGACTGGGTTTTGCATATGCTCCGTGGGGGCCTGAATTGCCGGAAGCTTTTCCAGCGGACAACGCGGCGCGGACCCAGGCTCTGCTCGAAACGGCAGAGGCGCTGCGACCGTTTTTGCCGCGAAATACGGCCCTTGTCCGCTTTGATCCCGCCTGGTTCAGCCGCGAAACCGAGCCCGCGCCGGTGATTCTAGAACCGTTTACCCGCGCCGCCACCGATGTTCAGCCGCCGGATACCGTCATTATCGACTTAAATCCAACGTGTGATGAAATTTTGGCGGGTATGAAACCGAAATGGCGCTACAACATTAGGCTTGGCTATAAAAAAACACATGTTTTCAGGGCGGACGCGGACGGTGTGAACACGTTTTACGATCTTTTTACCGAAACGGCGCGGCGTGACGGCATAGCTATTCATGGAATCGCTTACTATAAGCGGCTTTTCGAAATGGCCGCCGCCAAAACCGGCGTGGAACCGCGGCTTTACATTGCGGAAACGGAACAGATACCGCTTGCCGGCCTTATTGCGCTGTTTCGCGGAAAAACGGCTACCTACCTTTACGGCGCGTCTTCCAACGAAAGACGCAACCTGATGGGAACCTACGCGCTGCAATGGCAGGCTATCCGCGACGCGAAGGATGCGGGCTGTACCGGGTACGATATGTTCGGTATTCCGCCGGATCCGTCACCCGGACACCCTATGGCCGGGCTGTACCTGTTCAAGACCGGTTTTGGAGGTCGTATCGTACACAGGCCGGGCAGCTGGGACTACGCCTACAAGCGTTTTGGCGCAAGCCTTTTCGGCGCAGCCGAAAAGGCCCTGAAAATGCTGCGCGATGCACGTAAGCGAAAGCGTTAAAGACCGGGCGTACCTGACTGCCGGCGGAATTTTTAGAGGGGGGGGGGGGGGTGAGCGAATAGGTAATGCTGAATGAGCCTCCGCACGGCAAGCGCGCAAAATTTGCGGCGCGGTATCTTAAGCGTTGTATTAGTTTGAACGGAGGCTCGATCGGGTGCGGAAATTTATAATACCGTCTGGTTTAATACCAAATCTCTGTAGGCGTTGCATTACTTGAGCCGCGGCAAGC
>JAITAE010000215.1 GCA_031284295.1 Spirochaetaceae bacterium | reverse complement strand
TATTCCGGTGTAATTGGAAAGGGGAAGAACATTTCAAGCAGAAAGTATTTTGGAGTATCATAGCATACAATATCCGGGTAATGACCAGTAGTGTACTAAAAGCAATAGCATAATAATAGAGAGGCGGTGATTTGTTATGAGCAAGAGGGGGAAGTGTTTTTAAAGAATGGCGCGACACATGAGAAACAGGAATAAAATCGCCGTTACAAGAAAAAACAAGTATAAGTTAACTTTGATGTTGTTTACTGTAGGTCGTCCTGGAAAAACCCAAACGAGAAATCCTGCTTTTTTAATACTTTATGGACAGACTCTATATAAAAGAAAAATTGCGCGTCAAATACTACGGGCGTTACATGGACGATTTATATTTGATACACGAAAGCAAAAAGTATTTGCGGGAATGCCTGAATATAATTACCGGCCTTTGCGCTAAACTGAAAATCACCGTCAACATGAAAAAAACACGAATAGTAAAATTATCGGACGGCGTGGATTTTCTGAAAGGTAAATACCGGCTGTTGGCTTCAGGCAGAGTCTTACGCCTGCCGGGGAAGGACTCTACGAAGCGAATGCGCCGCAAGCTAAAAAAGTTTAATCCGCTGATAGTCGCGGGAAAAATGAGCTTTGAGGATTTACGACGCGCGTATCAATCATGGCGCGGAAATTACAGACGCCGGTTTAACGCGTATCACAGGGTGCGATTCATGGACAATCTATATAACGATTTATTCATTAAACATAAAACCACAGGAGGTTAAGATGGTTTATTTCTGGAAAAAAAACGGACGGATTTATCACCACGCGGCGGAAACAAAAGAAGCCGCCATGCGTACCGCCAAACAAATGGACGGACTTACCGGACAGCCGCAGGTGTGGGCGTCCGATGACGAATTTGAATCGGGCGGCTGCCTCGCGCGGCTCATTGACGGCGCTATTGTTATCGGCAGGACCGAGGCGGAAAAGCAGGCGGGGTTGAACGAGAAGCGCGTCCGCGTCCTGAAGCGGTTGCTCTCCGACACGGATTATATCGCTGTCAAGATCGCTGAGGGGGCGGCCACCGCAGACCACTACGCGGACAAGCTCGCCCAGCGGCAGGCGTGGAGGACGGAGATTCAAGAGCTTGAATCGGCTTAATAAGTTATAAACCGGCATTGCCGGAAAAATTAAAAACGGGCAGAAGCCCGGCTGCTTCCACAGCCGGACAAGGCGCGGAAACGCCTTCAGGTTGCCCCGATACTGCCCGACCCTTATGCATTCGGGTATCTACAGTATCGGTAACTTTTTGTCGCAGGTTAAGCCCGTAATATGGAGGTTTGGCATGAAAACGCCACTATCGTATTACGGCGGCAAGCAAACGCTTGCCTCTACAATTCTGGGGCTTATACCGCCCCATCGGTTATACTGCGAGCCGTTTGTCGGCGGTGCAGCAGTATTTTTCGCTAAGGAGCCGTCCCCGGTCGAGATTATCAACGACACAAACGGCGAGGTTGTCAATTTCTATGAAGTGGTAAAACGGGATTTCCCCGCGCTTCAAAAAGAAGTTGAAATTTCTTTGCATTCGCGGCTGCGCCACAGGCAGGCAATGGTTATTAACGAAAACCCTGAAATGTTTGACAGGGTTAAAAGGGCGTGGGCGGTTTGGATGCTCGCAAACGGCTCGTATGGCTGCGCGCTGGACGGCGGCTACGGCTATGACCGTACAGGCGGTACCAGCAAAAAGCTGGACAATAAACGTGGAAATTTCACGGTCGATTACGCCATACGCCTGCAACGGACGCAAATCGAGTGCTGTGACGCGTTGCGTATTATTAGAAGCAGAGACACGCCGGATTCGTTTTTTTATTGCGACCCGCCGTATGTCGGCGCGGATCAGGGACATTACGATGGTTATATGCAGGACGATTTCGACAATCTTTTGAAGGTTCTGGAGGCCATCGCGGGTAAGTTCTTGTTAAGCTCGTTCCGTAACAAATCTTTGAGCGAGTTTACCTCTAAGAACGGCTGGCATACGCTGGAATTCCGAATGCCTTTAACCATGACGCACGGACAAAAAAACAAGCGCAAAAAGATTGAAGTGCTGACGGCTAATTACCCGATCGCCGTCTCGCCGGACGTTTGCGGCAAAAAAGAACTCGTTAGCGGAGACGAAGAGGACTAGAAAAAAGGCGGGCTACGACAACCGTTGTAGCCCGCCTTTACGGGTGGTTTAAGGCGGATTTAAGTATTGGCAAATTCCAATTTTCGGCGCTAAATTTTGCATCCGTTTTTCCGATTCTTGGTGCAAACTTTTCCACTTTTGCCTGCAACGTTACAGCGAAGGGTCGGCAACTTACGTTGCCGACCCTTCCCCCTCCTTATACTTTTCTAAGTAGAAACACTATACCGCCACCTGCTCCTCGTTGACGATATCTCCGTTCACCTCCATGTACGCCTGGAGTGTCCGTGTCTCCGTGTATGCGGTGCGTACCGCGAAGACCGTGATCTGGTCCCGGCTTCCCAAAGCTCCCGGACCGCCCGGCCTGCCGCCCGTTCCCGGCCCCGGTACGGCAGCGTTATTGCCCGTCAGTCTTTGGGGAATAAAAATAAAGCCCGCCGCAAGGTCCGCCACAACTATTAGTATTACTAATTTCTTCAATGCCGCCTTCTCCTGAACCTGCCATATAAATCGGAACGATGCCTTTTAGCCATAAACCTAAAAGATTCATAAAAGAAAGGACATTAACAGGGGGTAGATAATCAATAATTTTTTGTTATTTAGAGCCCGCTCATGTTGAATCACGCCGTTTGATATGTTAGACTTCACGGGGAGTATCAAATGACCGCTCAGAACAGCGCCGAAATAGGCTTTGAAAAGGAAATATGGGACGCCGCCTGTGTCCTGCGGGGCAATATGGACGCCGCCGAATACAAGCACGTTGTCCTGGGCCTCATCTTTTTGAAGTATCTTTCGGATAAATTTGAGGAACGCTACAGAGCCCTTAAAGACGAAGGGGAGGGCTTTGAGGAAGACCGGGACGCCTACGCCGAAAAGCAGGTGTTTTATGTCCCACCTTCCGCCCGCTGGGAAAATATAGCCGCCAAAGCCCACGCGCCGGAAATAGGCAAAACCATTGACGAAGCGATGGCGGCCATTGAAAAAGAAAACAATAAACTGAAGGGCGTGCTGCCAAAAAATTTCGCCCGCCCGGAACTGGACAAGCGCCGCCTTGGTCAGGTTGTTGATATTTTTACCAATATCGCCATGCACAAACACGGCGGCGGGCGCGGAGGGGGCCTTGATATTCTGGGCCGGGCCTACGAATACTGCCTGGGAAAATTTGCCGAGCAGGAAGGCAAGCTGGCCGGCGAATTCTACACCCCCGCCTGTGTGGTAAAAACCCTGGTGGAAGTAATAAAGCCCTTCAATGGCCGCGTGTACGATCCCTGCTGCGGTTCCGGCGGAATGTTTGTCCAGTCCGCGCAATTCGTCGAACACCACGCCGGGAACATCAACAACCTTTCCGTCTTCGGCCAGGATTCGAACCCCACCACCTGGAAACTCTGCCGCATGAACCTTGCCATCCGGGGCATAGAGGCGGACCTTGGCGAAGCTGCCGCCGACACTTTTTTTAACGACCTGCACAAAACCGAAAAGATGGATTTTATCCTCGCCAATCCGCCCTTCAACCTTTCCGACTGGGGCGCCGCCAAACTGCAAACCGACATCCGCTGGAAGTACGGCCTGCCCCCCGCGGGGAACGCCAACTTCGCCTGGCTCCAGCACATGATCTTTCACCTCTCCGCCAAAGGCCGTATGGGCATGGTCCTTGCCAACGGTTCTCTTTCAAGCCAGTCAGTCGGCGAAGGCGCCATCAGGCAGGCGATAATCGAAGACGACCTGGTGGAATGTATCGTCGCCATGCCCGGCCAGTTGTTTTACACCACCCA
>JAITAE010000200.1 GCA_031284295.1 Spirochaetaceae bacterium | reverse complement strand
CGCTAGATTCGCTTATGGTTTATCAGGTAAATATTTAAAAGGTCGGAACGCAGTTCCGCTATCCGGGCCTTTTCGTCCTCATGCCCCCCGGAAAGTTCGCGGTAAAGTTCTTCCAGCGCGCCTTCAATTGTAAACTTGCGGTCGCGCAGAAAATGTTTAACACGCATCAGGAGTTGAATGTCCCGCACCGAATATAAGAAGTTGCCCGTACCGTCCTTTTGCGGTTGTATCAGCGGTATCTGCTTTTCCCAATACCTTATGATATGCCCCTTTACGCCAAGCAGTTTTTCCAAATCCCCAGTTGTACAACGTATCATTGAAGTCTTCTTTTCTCCCCGCCGGACGACCGTATTTCCAGCGTTACAGGTATCATACTGTAAGACAAATCTTTCCTGATTTTATTGCAAATGTATGAATGGTACGCCGCCGTGAACGCGGCGGAACGCGAGACAAATAGGCGGAAAATTACAGGGTTTGCGGAAACCTGGACGCCGTACTTTATCTTGAAGCGGCTTTGCGGCCCGGACGGCGGCGGGCTTTCCGCCTGGGCCCTTTCCAGAAAATCGTTGAATTTCGATGTTTCAGTGAAGCGGTTAAGCTGTTCAAACATTTTTACCGCCGTATTCAATATGTCGCCTACGCCTTCACCGTTTTTTGAACTGAGCGGCAGTACGGGGACATACTTCATCTGGCCGAAAAAAAAGTGTATAGAATCCCGCGCCGCGTCAAATGTGTTTTTCATACCCGGCATAAGATCCCACTTATTCAACGCGAATATGAGGCCGCGGCCCTTGCCGCAGGCGAGGGCCGCTATTTTTTTATCCTGAACCGAAAAGCCTTCTATAGCGTCGATCAAATGAATAACTATATCGGCCTCGTCCATGGTTTTTATCGCGCGGTTCACCGAATAGTACTCTATATTTTCGCTGACATGGCTTTTCCGCCTTATACCCGCGGTATCCATCACGGCAAAATCCACGCCCTTCCACTCGAAGTGTCCCTCGATAACGTCCCTGGTCGTACCGGGTATATCGCTGACTATAGAAGCCGCCTCCGCGCAAAGCCTGTTTGACAGTGTGGATTTTCCGGTATTCGGCTTTCCCAGTATGCTGAGCCTTATTGCGGGAACGGCGGGCGCGGACGTGGGAACGGCAGATGCCACGCAGTCCGCCAGCTTTTCCGCTATAGCGCCGGCAAGTTCCCCTACATTGTCCCCGTGTTCCGCGGAAATCGGGTATACCCTGTCAAAGCCGAAACGCATCAGATTCCATGTTTCGGCCAGCAGCCTACCGCCTTCCGTCTTGTTCACCGCAACGACAAGTTTGTCGCGCAAAGGCCGGAGTAATCCGATAAATTCCTCATCCTCAGGCGTCAGCTCGCCGGCCGCCAGTATAAGCACAACAAGGTCGGCCCGTTCTATGGTGCGCAATGTCCGGGCTACGACGAGGCTGTCGAGTTGGCTTTCAGGTGAGTCAGGCGTCTCACGGTCAAGTTTGAAGCCGCCAGTATCGATCAGCAACACGGGTTTTCCCGCGATAAGCGCGCCGGCAGCCACCGGATCGCGCGTAAGGCCCGGCGTAGAGTCGGTAATTGCGCGCCGCCTGTGCAGTAAGCGATTAAAAAACGTCGATTTACCCACATTTGGCCGTCCGGCAAGCACAACCATAGGCGGCTTCCCGCCTCCGTTCAAAATTCCATCATACATCCCGTTTTATAACCATCCTATAAAGCCGCCAGCCACCCCGCCGCTAAAAAAGCGTCCGGTAGGCGCCGCTCACAATGACATTTCCGTCACCCTGACACCGTTTTGCGCCGCCCGCGATCCGCAGCCCACCGCGGTTTTCTGTCTGTTTCACTGGACCCGCCTGACAACGTGAGCGCCTGAGTTTGTTGGCAAATCCACTATACACGATTGTGGTAAATTCGTAAACAAGCGCCAAAGCAAAATGAACATTTTCGCCGCCGCGGCAGCCGGGATGAAGCTCCCCGGTGAATTTTACACGCCCGCCCAGTTTGTTGTACGCTTAACTTTTTTAACGCTTTATGGTATAAATATGTCTATTGTTGGAACTACGCGGTTTCTATCAATTAAACAGCATACATAATAGGAGATGTTTTATGGGCAGTCTAAGGGAAAATCTTGAAATTTCAATTGGATCGATTATCAGAAAGCTGATTCATCCGCAGAGCGCTTTATACAAAAAATTGCAGTATTTATACCGGTATTTTTTATCCATAAAAAGGATGCAAAAATTAAAATTACTCAAATTCGGTATATCCCGTTTTCTTCCAGCAGTTCATTCACTACTTCAAATATCTTTTTCTGTAATCCCTTCTCCGCAAGCAGATGCCGGAAGTTAAGCAGTGTTGTCGCATCGGGCACTCCCTCCTCGCTGAAATCCAGTCCCATGAACTTCCTCATCGCGTAACTATCGTATATGTGTTCCTCTAACGCCTCGTCCGCAAGCCTCCCATATTCTATGCCGGTAAATGTTTGTTGTGTTTTTATACTTCCTATCCTACTACTTCTTCCCGATTTAATCAGCGTTGCCCCAGGACAATAACTGACATACCTGCGTGTTTAAACCCACTGGTGGGCCGCTGGCGGGCTGGCGGGGGCCGCTGGTGGGCCGCTGGTGGGCCGCAGGTGGGCTGGCGGGGGCCGCTTGACTGGGTGTGGGGAAGAGACTGTATAATATGGGGATGGTCGGCAAGGCTTTTCATTGGGCAGACGAAACCGCGCAAAAAATAGTATGGGAGAAGGGTGAAAAGGCGCTTTATACCTGTGCTTCCGGCATTACACCGTCGGGAACGGTGCATATCGGCAACTTCCGTGAGATAATTTCCGTTGACCTTGTAGCGCGGGCGTTGCGCTCGCTTGGAAAACAGGTGCGCTTCATCTATTCGTGGGACGATTACGATGTATTCCGCAAGGTGCCGCTCAATATGCCCAAACGTGACGAGCTTGAAAAATTCCTGCGCTTCCCGATAACGATGGTCCCCGACCCGTGGGAGCGTGACGCGAGCTACGCCCGCCACCACGAGGTGGATGTGGAAAGCGCGTTGCCTGCGGTCGGCATAGCTCCTGAGTACCTGTACCAGACCGAACGGTACCGCGCGTCGCTTTATGCCGGGGGAATTCGGGTCGCGCTGGGGAAAAAGGCCGAACTCAAAGAGATTCTGGACAAATTTCGTGATGACAATCATAAAATTCAGGGAGAATGGTGGCCCGTAAGCGTGTTTTGCGATAAGTGTAACCGCGATGACACGGATATTGACGGCTGGGACGGGGAATGGCAGTTGGAATACCACTGCAATCTATGCGGACACATGGAAAAAACCGATTTGCGGACGGCAAAGGGCGTAAAACTTGGTTGGCGGGTCGATTGGCCCATGCGCTGGGCCCATGAAAAAGTCGATTTTGAGCCTGCGGGCAAGGATCACCACAGCCAAGGCGGGTCATTTGACACAAGCAGGCTCGTCTGCAAAGAAGTGTACGGCTTCGATGCGCCGGTGACCTTCCGCTACGATTTTATAGGAATCAAGGGGGACGCCGGCAAGATGTCCAGTTCAATGGGCAAGGTTGTTGACCTGCCTACCCTGCTGCGCGTCTATACGCCGGAATTGGTCCGCTTTATGTTTGCCGGGACAAGGCCGAACACGGAATTTACCATCTCGTTTGACCTTGACGTGATAAAAATATACGAGGATTATGACCGGACTGAGCGAATCGCGTGGAAGGCGGAACCGGCAAAGAACGAGGAAAGCTACCTGAAGGAGCGGCGTATATACGAACTTTCGCAGGTTGGGGATGTTCCCGGGGTGATGCCGTACCAGGCGCCGTTTCGCCATCTGTGCAACTTATTGCAGATTGCCGAGGGTGACGTTGACGCCGTGCTTGCCGGGCTGGGCGATGTTAAACCGGAGCAGGAGGCGGGTCTGCGGTCGCGTTGCGCCTGCGCCTTAAACTGGATAAATGAGTACGCGCCGGAAGAGTTCCGTTTTAAGCTGCGCGAACCGGGCGATATGGCGGCGTTAAGCGATACCGCCAGGGCTGCCGTGCGCGAGCTGCGGGACGGGGTGGTAGTCCGGCTAGAAAGCTTTGACAACGACAAGGCCTGCGCCCAGGCCATTTATGACGCGGCTGCCCGGCTGGGCATGGATGGCAAGACGCTTTTCCGTGCGGCATACGAGGCGCTTATCGGCAAGGAGCAGGGGCCGCGTCTTGCGTCTTTTTTGCGTAACATAGAAAAAAACCGCCTGCTCGCCATACTTTCATCATATTAGCAAGGGGAATATACTTATATGACGGTTCTTGTTGTCGATGATTCAAAAATCATGCGCAATATAGTAAAAAATCATTTTGACGAATTTGGCCTTAAATGCGATTTTCTGGAAGCGGATAACGGGATGACGGCTTTGCAGCTTTTAGGCTCGAATTCTATTCATCTAGTGATGCTTGACTGGAATATGCCGCAGCTTTCAGGCATAGACTTTTTAAAGAAGGTCCGCGCCATACCGCAGTATGAGACGCTGCCGATAGTTATGGTAACAAGTGAGTCGGCGCGCTACAATGTTGTGGAAGCGCTTAAATGCGGCGCGACGGATTACATTATCAAGCCGATAAGCGCGAAAAATTTTAAGGATAAAATTTCAAAAATTGATTTTTCAAAAATCGGAAAACCTAAATGAAAACCGTGTGAAATAGGGGAATGTTATGGAAAAGTATATCAGGTCGTTCATTGATGTCTGCAAAAATGTATTCAAAGAACTTCTAAACGCCGAAATTGAAGCGGGCAGACCGTATTTTTCCAATCAGACTTCTTATCCAAACTGGGATATTTCAGGCGTAATCGGAATCATGGGCGATGTCTGCGGCGCCGTTGTGATTTCCCTGAAAAAAAGGCTTGCGCTGAAACTGACCGAAATTTTGACAAGCAGAAAACGCGAATGCCTGGACGACGAAGTGGTGGACAGCATCGGCGAGATAATAAACATTATAGCCGGAAACCTGAAACTTGATTTTGAACAGGAATTCCGGCTTGTTATTTCGCTGCCTACCGTTATCTGCGGAAACGGTCACACGATACAGTGGCCGCACTCCAATGCCCGCATCATCTGCATACCTTTTAAGATATTTAACGGAGAAGTTTTTTTTCTTGCGGTAGCAATTGAGTCGGCGGACAGCAGCATAGATGCCTGACTTTAAGCATCTGTTTGACACGCTGTTTTTGGAATACAGCGAGCCGGCATTTCCGATTGAAGATTCGCAGAAACGCTACGGAACAATTAACATTGCGTTAATAACCGCGTCATCCCTGATGCTGGTTTATTTGCTGCTCACATTTTACCTCAGAATTCAGACAGAAAAAACTTCCACGATACAAATGTTGTTTACATCGCTGTCTGTCGTGTTCATAACGGGAATCGCGTTTCTTAGAAACTACCTGCCGTTTTTTGCGCCCGTGCTTATTCCGATAACTTTGTTTGCGCTGAACAGTATTATATTTTTGCGGCAGGGTTTTGACGATGGTTTTTCGAGCCTTTGGATATTTATAATTCTGCCATTGACATACTTTACCACCGGCAAGAAATTCGGATTTATTTTTTCGCTTTCCGTGTTTGTGTCAAGCCTGTTTTTTATGATTTTTCCGTACTTTTCTGTTTATCAATACTCGATAAAAAAAGTTCACCGTATTGTAGCTGTTTATATTTTACTGTTTATTATGACCCATATTTACGAGGTTGTCCGTGTTTCAAAAGAAAAAAAACTTCAAAAACTAAACAGTCTGCTTAAAGCGGAACGGGATGAATTTGCGATCATGAGGAACAGCCTTAAAACGAGCCTGTTTCTGATGGATAAGGATTTAATAATTCAGGAACACTATTCCCGCCTGCTGGAGAATACACTTGGCACAGAAAATTTAAGCGGAAGAAAATTTACGGACTTGTTGACATCATCGCTTACAAGCGCGGAGATTTCGACCATAAACGATTTTTTTGACATGGTCCGCGAGCGCCGTTTTGACGCGGATATGCTGGACGATATAAATCCGCTTCAGGAATTAAAATATATATGCAATGAAAACAGATCTGAAAAAATACTGCACTGTATGTTTACCCCGATAGACCGGCCTTCAGGTGAAACCGTAATCATGTGCAATATTGAAGATATTACAGCCAAAGTCAGGTTTCAAAAACAGCTCAAACTTGAAGAAGAAAAGCATCACGAAGAGATAAACACCCTGTTTGAGGTGCTACAGATAGATCCGGGCGTCTTTAACGATTTTATTGAGGATACAGAGTATGAATTTGAAATAATCAACGATATCCTAAAGAATCTGCGAATATCATCAAAAGATACGCTTGCAACCATTTTTCAATCGATTCACGCGATAAAGGCAAACGCAATAATCTTGGGCCTGAATAATTACAGCCAAAAACTTCACGACATTGAATCATACGTAAAAGACATACAGGAAAAAGCCGCTGTCAGTTTTGACGATATGCTCAGCCTTACGGTCCGCATTGAAAGCGTAATGGAGGACAAAGACAGTTTCAAGAAAAGTGCGGAAAAAATAAAATCTTTCAGCATAGACGGAATAAAGAAAAGTCCCGCCGATATTTTAATCGAAAGTCTGAATCGCGCGGCGGAACGGACGGCTTGCGGTGTCGGGAAAAAAGTAAGCATGGACACCGGCGATATAGACGCCGCAGCGCTTGAAAAAGCGCCGCGGCGTCTTGTCAAGGAAGTGTTGATGCAGCTCGTGCGCAATGCCGTGTTTCACGGCATTGAAAGCCCGGAAGAGCGTCTGAAAAAGGGGAAAAAAGAGGCCGGGCTTATAGGTGTGTCAATAAAGTTTAAAGATGAAAGGGTACATATAAAGCTGTGGGACGATGGAAAAGGTCTTGATTTTGAAAAAATAAGGGCGCGCGCGGAAAAGATGCATCTGATTAAAAAGAACGAAAAAATAGAAGACAAAAGCCGTATCTACCAGGCAATTTTTATGCCTGGTTTCAGTACGGCGGAGAGCGAGGGTATGCACGCGGGCCGGGGAGTAGGGCTTGACCTTGTGCGATCCCGCATAAAAGAACATAATGGCACAATAAAGATACAAACAGAGGCCGAGAAAGGCTCAATTTTTCATATTTTTCTGCCTCTACAGAACATTGAGGAGGGTATAAAGAACAATGAATGAATTATTGCCGTTAAAAATAAAACCAAATCCAAAAACAATACAAAACCTTGTGTTCGGAGTGGTCCTTGTAGCGCTGTTTCTTTTGGTATGCAGGCTGTTTGCGCCGTTTTTTACGATTTTGCTCTGGTCGATATTTCTTTTTGTAATAATAAATCCGCTGCACAAGCGCATAACAAAAAATATTGATTTTTCAAAAAGGAAAGGGAAATTTCTGCAAAATATTTTTGCGGGGATTTTTTCGATTGGTACCGCAATACTGGTTTTGATTCCGATACTGTTTGTTTTATCGGAGGTTACACATCAAATTATGGAATTGGTGAATACCGCGCGCAAAACATTTCACGAAAACCCAAGTGTGCTACAGCAGATGCTGGAGAAATTTTCGGAATTTATTTCGGAAATATCGGCGGATCAGGTAAAAATAAGCGCCGGCGAGATTCAACAACGGCTGCTTTCGCTGCTAAACAGCGGAATTGATAACATTCTTAATTTTTCAAAAAGCATTGCCCTTAATATAAGCAGCTTTTTGCTGAGTCTTGTATTCATGGTCTTTTGCCTGTTTTTCTTTTATCTTGACGGCGCGTATCTTTCATCACTTGTATTGAACAACTTTCCCATAAGGGAAGAATACGTGACAACTCTGGTAAAAAAATTCATGGATATTATCAAGAATTTATTTTTGGGATACATCATGGTTGCCATTGTCCAGGCGGTGCTTGCCTATATAATATTTGCCATATTCCGCATACACGGCGCGATGGTTTTTGCCTGTCTTACTTTTATATGTGTGTTTATTCCCATGTTTGGCGGCGCGATTGTCTGGCTGCCAATCGGCACATCGATAATTCTGTCGGGCGAACCCGTCCGCGGAATTTTATTTCTGATTATTTCCGGAATATTCATTTCGTTGTTCGATAATATTTTCCGCCCGCTCTTTTTGCAGGACCGCATACAATTGCATCCACTGATTATTTTCTTTGCGATCATGGGCGGCGTAAGCGCCTACGGCTTTAACGGAATCATCCTGGGGCCTATGGCGGTAATACTTTTTCTTACCGTACTTGACCTGTTTTTAACGGAACATCATATTGAACACAAGAATCCAATAGCGAGGAGAACTTCGGGATCGGGGAATGACGAAAAACCGGCCGTCCCGGACAATGAACCCAATGGTTAAGGAGACACTTTATGCATAATTTTTCGGAAAAGAATTCTAATAACGCGATCATCACGGTTTCAGGTACGGATCAAGTCGGCATTATCGCAAAGGTATGTTCATTTCTCGCGGACCACAACATCAACATTGAAGACATAAATCAGACTATTTTGTCGGGCAATTTTATCATGCTGATGATGGTTGACTTTTCAAAATACACAGGGACGCTTGAGGCGCTGAAACGTGACTTGTCCGTGGTTGGAAATTCGATGAATGTTTCAATCAACATGATGCACGAGAAAGTTTTCAGCGAGATGCACAGAATCTAGGAAACCGGCATGTTATTCACTACGAAAGAAATTACAGAAACTTTGGATATGTTTATACGGCATAATCTTGATATACGCTGCATTACGCTTGGCATATCTCTTTTGGACTGTATCGCGGGAAGTGGCGGGGCAACCAGAGCGCGCATAAAAGAAAAAATTCTGCGTACCGCAGACAAACTTTCGCGGACAGGACGCGATATTGAAAATGAATTCGGCATCCCCATCATAAACAAGCGTATCGCCGTAACGCCGATAGCCCTTGTAGCCGCCTCATCAGAAGACACGGATTACACACCCTACGCGCGGACCCTGGACGAATGCGCGGATATACTGGGCATCGATTTTATCGGAGGTTTTTCGGCGCTGGTACAAAAGGGTTTTACGACGGGCGACAGGCGTCTTATCAGCTCGATACCGGAAGCGCTTTCATGTACCGTGCGGGTCTGCTCATCCGTGAACGCGGCGAGTTCCAAGTCGGGCATCAACATGGACGCGGTTGCGCTGATGGGAAAGATCATAAAACAGACGGCGGAAAATACCGCTCCGCAAAACGCGCTTGGCTGCACCAAACTCGTCGTTTTCTGCAACGCGCCGGAAGACAACCCGTTCATGGCTGGCGCTTTTCACGGGCCGGGCGAGGCCGAAAGCTGCCTGAATGTCGGCGTTTCCGGGCCCGGCGTGATTAAGTCCGTGATAGAAGACTGCCGATCCATGAGTTTCGACGAGCTTGCCGACGTGATAAAAAAAACATCGTTCAAAATTACGCGGATGGGGCAGCTTGTCGGGCGAGAGGCGGCAAAACGGCTGGGTATACCCTTCGGCATCCTGGACCTTTCGCTTGCCCCGACGCCGGCCGTCGGGGACTCCGTCGCCCGCATCCTAGAAGAGATGGGCCTGTCCCACGCGGGAGCGCACGGTTCGACGGCGGCCCTGGCTATGCTTACCGATATGGTAAAAAAAGGCGGAGTGATGGCTTCCACGCACGTAGGAGGCTTTTCCGGCGCTTTTATTCCCATCTCAGAAGATGAGGGGATGATCGCGGCCGTCAATGCCGGCAGCATCAACATAGACAAGCTGGAGGCTATGACTTCGGTCTGTTCCGTCGGCATAGACATGGTGGTTGTGCCCGGCGATACGGACACGGATACGATTTCGGCAATCATAGCGGACGAGATGGCAATAGGCATGATGAACAACAAAACTACCGCCGTCCGGCTTATCCCGGTTCCCGGCAAGAAGGCAGGCGACTGGGTCGAATTCGGCGGCCTTATGGGCGGCGCACCGGTGATGCCGCTCAACCCGTCGGGCTGCGCGGCCTTTATCGCCCGTGGCGGACGCATTCCCGCGCCCATACACAGCTTTCGCAACTAGCAGTTTGTTGCGCTTTGCGC
>JAITAE010000198.1 GCA_031284295.1 Spirochaetaceae bacterium | reverse complement strand
GAAATCAATTCCTACTTTGTCCTGGTGGTGGTGGAAATCAACGTGGAGGTCTACGAGCTGAATATAAGTAAGACGGGCGGCGCGATACTGGACTTCGCCGGTCGCAAGGTAGGCTATGTCTTTTCCGTCTGCATCGTGGACGGCACCGACGACGATTTCAACGACATCTACATCAACCTCGGCGGCTGGTCGAACAAGGGCTGAGAGCCACGCGCCGCCTGTTACCGCCTCAAGGCGGACCGGCGGCCTGACCCCTCAGGCTGGAGTTTGCTCCGCACACTCCGGAGCTCAACGCCCTGCGTTGAGCCAGCCTCCCCCCTCCCCCCTTATACTTTTCTGGGTAGAAACACTATATCCGGCGTGCTTTCGCAGTTTACAAGGCAGGCGGTTTAGAAGTCAGCTTGACCTGCGGCCCGCGGGTACGGGATAACATCGCGTATGTTCGCCATACCGGTAACATACTGGACAAGACGCTCGAAGCCCAAACCAAAACCGGAGTGCGGAACGGCGCCGTAACGGCGCAGATCCAGGTACCATGAATAATCCTTACTATTCATGCCCAGTTCCGTCATTCGTTTTTCCAGTTTTTGCAAATTGTCTTCACGCTGCGAACCGCCTATTATTTCGCCAAGACGCGGGACAAGTACGTCCATGGCGCGCACCGTTTTGTCATCGTCATTCAACTTCATATAAAACGCTTTTATGTCTTTCGGATAATCGGTAACTATCACGGGGCCGCCGGCAACCTTTTCGGTCAAATATTTTTCGTGTTCGGTCTGTAGATCACTGCCCCAGACAGGCTTAAAATCAAAATCTTCTTTGGATTTTTGAAGTTCATTTACCGCGTCCGTATATGTTATATGCGTGAATTTTGATTTTATAAGGGCCTGTAAATTTTCGACAAGCCCTTTCTGCACACGCAGGTCAAAAAAATTGAGGTCGTCCGCGCTTTTTTCAAGAGTATCCGCAAAAATATACTTTAAAAAATCTTCGGCAAGCGTCATCAGGTCCGGCAGCTCGGCAAAAGCGATTTCCGGTTCTATCATCCAGAACTCCGCCAGGTGGCGGGCCGTGTTTGAATTCTCGGCGCGGAAGGTTGGGCCGAAAGTATAGACACGCGAAAGGGCCATCGCGTAAGTTTCCGCCTCAAGCTGGCCGGAAACGGTCAGGTAGCAATGTCTAGCAAAAAAATCGCGGCTCCAATCCGGCGGGGAGGACGACCCGGCGAGTGCCGCCAGATCGAGCGTTGTTACCTGGAACATCGCCCCCGCGCCCTCCGCGTCGTTTGCCGTAATTATCGGGGTGTGGACCAGGAAAAAGCCGCGCTCCTCGAAAAAGCGGTTTACCGCAAAAGCCATACGGCCGCGTACCCGCGCAACGGCTCCAAAGGTGTTAGTCCTGGCGCGGAGATGCGCTATTTCACGTAAAAATTCGAGCGAATGGCGCTTCTTTTGCAGCGGATAAGTCTCCGCGTCAGCCTCGCCGACAAGCGCCAGTTCCGTAGCGGCGACCTCAAGCCTCTGACCGGAAGCGGGTGACGGCACGATCCGCCCCCTGACAGTGACGGACGCGCCCGCCGTAAGCCGCGAAAGCCCGGTTTCCGTCGCGGCGTCCAGACCCGGCCCCTTGTCAAACGTACACTGTATACCCGCAAAACACGAACCATCGTTCACCTCGATAAAAACAAGATTCTTCATGTCGCGTTTTGTCCGCACCCAGCCGGAAACGCAGACTTCACTGTTATCCGCTTCAGCCTTGAGAATATCCTTTATAAACATGATTAAATATAGCGCGGGGCCTGAAATTTGAAAAGGGTATGTATCCAAGCTAGTACCTAGTTTTTTAGCATAAGCTTTAAAACATCATTGAAGACATAGCCAATAACCGGGACAAGCGCACCGCCACCGGCGTATTTAAAACCCCTCCGGCGGGCCCGCCTGCGCCGTGTTTGAAAAGCCGGTAACATTTCTCTTTACGAAACGGCTTTTTTGATATACTATGGAATAGATGGGACGCTCGTCCTCAAAAAATTTTTAATTATCCCATATATTTTGGAGGTTTATAATGAGTATTTCAACGAAAACCATACCGGATTTTGTATCGGTACTGGCAAGCAAGGCTGCGGTTCCGGGCGGCGGCGGGGCATCGGCGTTGGTTGGCGCGGTAGGAACGGCGCTCGGCAATATGGTCGGTTCCCTTACCGTAGGCAAAAAAAAGTATGCCGATGTCGAACCTGAGATCATCAAACTGCAAAAAGACTGCGACAAACTGCAAAAAGAGTTCCTCGCGCTTATTGACAAGGACGCCAAGGACTTTGAGCCGCTTTCCAAGGCTTACGGGCTGCCCGCCAACACGGACGGGGAAAAGGCCGAAAAGGCGCGTGTAATGGAAAAATGCCTGAAAGACGCCTGCGCTACGCCGTTCGAGATAATGAAGAAGTGCGCCGAGGCGATTAAGATTTGCGAACAGTTTGCCGCAAAGGGCAGCAAACTTGCCGTCAGCGATGCCGGTGTCGGTGTTATTTTCTGCAAGGCGGCGCTGGACGGCGCGAGCCTGAACGTATTCATCAATACAAAAGCCTCCGCGGACCGCGCATGGGCGGACAAAATGAACGCGGACGCGGACGCGCTGATAAAAGAATACGGCGCTCTTGCGGACAAGGTCTTCGCGGACGTGAGAGGCCAGTTAAAAAAGTGAACAAATGAAGCGTTGCTTCAGTTTTATCTTGCCTGCGGCTGTAAATTGTAATGACTTCCGCGGGTTTGAAAGGAGTTTCTTATGTTATTAAGTGGAAAAGATGTTGCGGCTGCTATGCAGGAGCAGATGAAGAGGGATGTCGAGGCGCTCAAGGCCAAAGGGATTAAACCCACGTTGGGAATTATCCGCATGGGCGAGAAACCTAACGATATTTCCTACGAGAAAGGCGCGACAAAGAATTGCGAAGCGGTCGGCGTCGAGGTAAAAAACTATGTTTTACCGGAAGACGCGCCCCAGCCGGAACTGCTCAAGGTTATTAAAGCCGCAAACGAGGACAAAAATGTACACGGCATTCTGCTGTTCCGGCCTCTGCCCAAACAGATCAACGACAATGAGGCCCGCGCCGCGCTGTTACCCTCCAAAGACATGGACGGCATCACGGACGGCTCGATGGCGGGCATCTACTCGGACAGCGGGGCCGGTTATCCGCCCTGCACCGCCGAGTCGGTAATCAAGATTCTTGATCACTACAAGATTGACGTTTCCGGCAAGAACGTTGTGGTTCTTGGCCGCAGCACGGTAATCGGCAAGCCGGTTTCCATGCTGCTGCTGAAAAAAAACGGTACGGTAACTATTTGCCATTCCAAAACAAAGGATATGCCGCAAAAGGTTCAGGCCGCCGATGTGGTGGTGGTCGCGATGGGCCGCGCCTGGAGCGTAGGCAAGGAATGTTTCAAGGCGGGGCAGTACGTTATTGATGTCGGCGTGAACGCAAAGCCCAACGGCGAAAAAGGCACCTGTGGCGATGTAAAAACCGAGGAAGTCGAACCGATTGTCGCAGGTATCAGCCCAGTGCCGGGCGGAGTAGGCTCGGTAACAAGCGCCAACCTGGTAAGCCATGTAATCGACGCCGCCGCGAAATGAGTATCTCTCCCGCGGATGAAACGTAGCGCGTGCAGGCGCGGGAATAGATTTTTACTTAGGCCGGCCAATGTCAGCGGACATTGGCCGGTTTCTTTTCGTAAACCCCTGTAAGCCGGCGGAACCGGAAAAGCGGCATTAGTACCGCGCCGCCCCGCGTTTGGCTTGAACGCGGGGCGGCGGGAGCGGCGCAATTTCGTTCAGAACCCTGTCTATGTCGCTGATGAATGTCTTTGAGTGAATTGTTTTTTTCCTTTCCAGCAAACGGTTGAGCAGCATGAAGGCTTCCGCCAGCAGAGCGCCCGCCCTGCCGGGCAGGCGCAAGCGCGGGCTTACCGTTACGCGGGACAGCATCACAAGCCCTTCCACCGTTGCGGCCTTGCCAATGCCCTGCATCAGCGCCCCCTCCGTCAGGCTGAACACGCCTATCTTCAGAATGACCCGCCCGTAAGGTACCAGCGCGTTGGAGATCACGATTACCGCAAAAAAAATAAATGTTAAAAAAATATTTCCGGCCTTTCCCGTAACGAAGGCCGCGAGCAGAAAGACGAGGAACAGCACGAACCTTGCGGCCGGAAGCCGTAGAAAAAGCGTAATAGCGGACATCAAGAGGCCGGCGGCAAATAGCGGCGCGGGTGGAAGCTTGTCCGTATCCAACAACGGACGTTTCTTGTGTTTGCCGGCGGCGTTCTCAGTAGCGTCGGCCTGTAAAGGATTGCGGGCTTCGGCAGGCGCGCCGTTATACCAGCGGGACTTTGCGGTAAAGTGTTGACAGAAAAGCCCAAGCGCCGTCCCGCTCAGTATACCCATCGCGATAAAAGGAGGCGCGATGTAAAGCGCGCCTGGCCCCAGGAAAAAAAAACAGGCAAGCGCTACCTGTATAATGTTTGAAACAAGGGCCCCTGTTATGCTGATGCCGGCAAGACTCATATACTTTTCCGGCACGGCCCGCCGCAGCAAATACATTGCCGCGGCGGAGGCCGCCGTTCCTGACAGTGAAAGCAAAAACACATACGAAAACAGGGTTCCTGAAATGAAGGCCTGCCCAAGAATCTTTACAGAAACCAACAGAAAGAAGGAAGCCGCAGGCAGCCGTAGCGCGAGTAAAAGCGGAGCGTTGGCCAGCCCAAGCCTTATGAAGGGCAGGGGTTTGGGGATCATGTATTCAACGGTGGAAAGAAACAGGCTGAACGCGGCAAGCGCGGGCAGCCGGGCGGCGGACGCCCCATCCTCCGCCGTTGACGGCGTTACCACGTAACACCGTCAACGGCATCTCCGGTGAATGGGCTGCCACCGTCAACGCCGATCATTACCTGGTTTGGCAGACACGCTGTCCATTGGCCGTGCCGTCTGACCGGCGGCATCGCAACACATATTTGGTTGCGGCACGGTGACGAAACGATTCTAGCTTCCCCGCCGTTTATCCCGACAATCGTATCGCCGAGCGGTCCCGGCACAACAAGAGTATCCACGGAATCCAGCGGGTACAACCAACGCCCCTGCTGTCCGCTTACACTTAGCCGTGCCGTACCATTTACGGTTCCGCCATAAACAAAAAAAGCCGCCCCGGCAAAAAGCATCAAACTCAAACAAAAAACCAGATAATCCAGTAATTTAAAGCGTCCACACAGAAGCTTCCACAGGGAAGAAAAAGTGTTACGTTTCGTGACGGTTTCTTCTTAAACACCAAGAACGGCGGTAACGCCCGGTATCTTTTCTTTTAAATAATTTTCAATACCATTTTTCAGTGTCATCTGCGCGTGTGGGCAGCAGCCACAAGCGCCGGTCAGTTTGAGGGATACGGTTCCATCCTCGGCAACTGATACAAATTCCACATCACCGCCGTCCGCCTGTAGCGAAGGCCTCACGCCGTCGAGCGCTTTTTTGATCTGTTCTTCCATAAAATCGGTCTCCTATGCTGAAAGTATATAAAATAAT
>JAITAE010000117.1 GCA_031284295.1 Spirochaetaceae bacterium | reverse complement strand
TCATACAGGCAGAAACAAGCCAAAACCTCGCGGTAAATGCCATCCATACTTGCGATGGCGGATTTGTCGCCAACGGTCAAAAAACCATCAAGGTCCTCCGCCTTTAAAATAACTTTGTTCATACTGTTCCGCAGTTTCCTAACTATGCCGCCGCAAAGCTCGTTTTGTCAATGCCCCGCCCACTAGTATCAGGGCATCATTCAAACTGTGGATTTAGTTTTGGTATATGGGCGCATCGCCGCTGCGCGGCGACCGGGCTATCCGCTATAATAACGCCGCGTGGCGCTGCCGCGCCGGGCGGCGTTATTCCGCTTCTATCCCTTGCGCGGATATTCGTGTCCTGAATAGGCTCTCCGTACGGGAAAACCGGTATTTACAATCGTGTCGGGATAATAGTGAGGTTTAAATACGCGGGTACAGTCGAAGATGCCGTCGCAAGCTCGTTTCCTTACTTAATGTGGTTAAGCGGACCATACCGCCGTTTAGAAAAAATTCTTAGCGCCGGTCCGGCAACGGCGCGAAGGCTTTAACCTGAGTAGCAGGCGGCAGTGAAAGGTAAAGTATTGTTAATTATTCATTTAGATGGCGCGGCGCGTTAAGCGCAGTTCCACACTATAAACAAGCGTCTGGTATCTGTATACTTTTAACGATGTATACACGTCATTTGCTTCCACAGCGGGACGAGCCGGTCGAGGCGGGGAAGCCAATACAGGGGACATGGACGACTCCTTTTGAAAAGGTAGATCTGTTGGCTGTAAACAGGCCCTATCGCATTTCGCTTCCAGCCTGGATTTTGGATTTTCGCCTGAAAGAATGGCAGGCTTTTACCGTACAGAGCGATAACATTCTAATGGAAATTGTGATCGCAAACATGAAATTTTTTTGTTTTGCGGAAATCGTTTTTTGGAACAGGCAAAGCAAAGAAAAACTGCATATTTTCAAGACACGCCCGTTTTCGGCGTGGAGTATGCCGCAGAGTTTGAACGATACTGTTGTCGATCAGACTTGCGGAGGCTTTTCGTTTCGCATACACAACTGTTTTGTTTCCCATAAAGTAACGCTCAGCCTGTCGGTTGACTCCGCTATAGAACGGCCGCTTTTCAGGGCCGATCTTGTATTTGACATTGATCTTAAAAATGCAACGCCACTTGCGGCAAATCTTTTTATCGCGGAAAACCGTTCCATGTATATCTTTAAAAATTTTTCCGGTATCGAAGGGAGTGTCGTTCTGGGAGACACGACATTTACGCTGCACGGCGAATCGGCTAACGGTCTATTTCGTGACTGCAAAGGCTTTATACCGTACCGTTCGAATTATATCAGTTGCCGCGCTTTTGGTTTTGACACCGGGGGACGGCGTTTCGGCTTTAGTCTGGGTGAAAATATCGTCAGAAAGCTTAATGTGAACAATGAAAACGCGCTCTGGCTTGACGGCGTATTGACGCCGCTACCGCCGGTACGCATAACCGGGGCGGAGTACGGCGAATTTGTGATTCAGGATATAGAGGGCATGGTTGACTTGAATTTCAAGTTGGTAGAAGATACAAACACGCCGCTGGATTTGTTTTTTATAAGCATGGAACATATATGCTCTATAGGCCTATTCAACGGAATGTTGATGACGCAGAAAAGTGAAAAGCTGCCTATCAGGAATGTTATGGGAATTCTGGAAAATTTTAAATTTAAGTTGTGAGGTTAATATGGCAAAAAAACCTGTTTACGAGCCCGGTGAACTTGACAATGTAAAGAAAAGGCTGGGGCCTATGGATGAAAAAGAATCCAGACGCATGCAGAAGCTGCTGGGCGGTGAGGTCGGCGAAGAAAAAAAAGCCTCTCTCAATACCGGATACACGGACCGTTCAGGTTACCAAGCAGGAAAAAAAGACGATAGCACGCCCCCGCCATACGGAAGCGCGTCTCCAAAACCTAAACGTTTGGTCGAGCTTGCCCCGGCGGCCGGCAGCAAACTACCCGGCCCTGCCCCGCCGAAATTCAAAAGGCCGTCCCTGCCGTTGTACAGAGAGCGCGTAAAGATGGATATATGCGCCGGAAGCAGCGAATTCGGAATAAAAACCATGGCACAGGTTCTTGTATCCAGGTTTTCTTTTTTTAATGCCCCGCGTGACAGGGTGAGTCAATGGTTTGTAAAATATACCTTAAACGAATACTACGGACAACTCGAACAACTAGTAACGTCCACGCGACTGTTATTCCCACGTAGCAATGCAGAACTGAGCCGTAAGCTACAAAGCACCTCCCATAAAGCGTTTGCAATTTTGAATGTCATCCGCCAGTGGAAAATTGATGTCATCGCTGGTGAAATATCCAGGATACAATCACATCCGCGTAATGTTTTTGTAAATGATTTTGAAACGATACTGCGAGAAATTTACAAACCCGTATACATCATGGAAAAACTGGATGTGGAAAAAGACATCCGTAGAGCGTTTGGGGTTTTGCGTGATATTATTTTTCTGGGGAATCCTTCGAAAGAAAATAAAAAGCTGAGCGGACGGATAACGGAAGCGGTTAAATCGTGGCAGTTTGTATGTTTAAAACTTCGCAATTTGCTGTATCCACTTTTGATGAAAACCATATCGTCTTACTATCAACAGTATGAATTATTCTTTATTGAAAACAGTGAAAACTATAGCTTATTTTTGGGGCTTGGGGAATCGGATAAAATATCCCCGGATTCCGCCTGGACAAATAATGCGGAAGCGCCGGAGTCCGACATTGCGCCGTCTGACGACAGTGGAACTGAACATGATGCGGAGGCCGGTAATGATGCTATGGATGATACCGGGCATTCAGGGCGGGACAGGCAGAAGGAGCCGGATGCCGCCGGAGCGAGAGCTTTTGAACGCGGTATCCAGATACTTAAAACCCTGTTTCCGCAGGCGCCTTGGGATAAAATTGACAAGTTGCCGGATTTTTATCCGTATTTTTCCGATGTTTTTGAAATTAAAAAGAACGGAGAACTGATCGCGCCGGAGGACCCCGTTCACCTTGCGCTGATCCTGTCACAGATACTTGAGGAGCTTCTTTACGGCTTTCGTTACATAAAATTTGCCGGTGCGTTAAACTCGAATTCACTTAACGAAATTGTCGATGACTGGCACACCGCCATTTCAGAGAGTTTTGAAAAAAAATACCTTCCACGCATATACGAATACGCGCATTTTTTCGAATATTCGGCTCAGAAAAGAAATTCCACGTACGCGGTAAATATCGCCTCGGACCTTCACTGGATAAGGAAGTATTATTTTTTGCCATACTACGAGTATACGCCGCATACACCGCCTTCTTTTTTGAAAAAAGATGTTGTTGCGCTTTATGCCGCGGGGAGCCGCCTGCGCAGGGATTTAGCGAGCTGCGCCGCAGCTATAGAGGAAGCGCAAAAAAAAGGCGGCGCGTCCAGCAATGTGCCGGTAATGGGCATAGAAAATCCATGGGCGGCGTACAATTTTCAGGTGGAAAATCCTTTATCCAAACGGCTTAACATTTTGCTTGGAAAGAATCAGAAAAACAACGCATCCCTCATCTTTTTTGCGCTTGCGGTGGTAACGGTTCTGGACAGCTACCTGTGCGGCAAAAACAGTGTAGCTTACAGAACGGATACGGAAATACTTTTTCGAAATGCCGGAACAGATAAATTCAAGCCCGTTTTTTGGGTAGAAAAGCAAAAAGATACATTTTCACTTTTTAAGAAATCAATTGAAGAACTCAAAAAAGCAAATAGCTAACACGGTGCTCCGCAGTAAATAGGGTATCATTTAACGGCAATGGGCAGGCCCGCCACCATCAATTCTACGTGGTCTGCCACAGCCGCGATCTTCCTGTTCGCTTCGGCAAGCAACAGGTTGTAGCGGCGGGTAAGTTCGTCCGCCGGTATGTTCCCCAGGCCCGTCTCATTGCTCACGACAATGCATCCGTCCTTGCACCGTAAACCTTCGATGAATGCGTCCAACATAGCGGCAAAGTCCGATTCGCGCCCGTGGTACATGATGTTGTTTACCCACATCGTAAGGCAGTCCACAAGAACGTATCCGCCGCTTCGTATAAGGGCCGCCGCCAGGTCCAGAGGTTCTTCAAATGTCGCAAAGCCGAGTCCGGCCCGTTCAGCCTTATGACGCTCTATCCGTTTCTTCATCTCGTCATCTAGAGCCTCCGCTGTCGCTATGAACGAGACCGGACCGGGCCATTCGCGGGCCAGTTTCAGCGCCCGGCTAGATTTACCTGATTTTACCCCGCCGCTGATAAATACTATCAAGCGTTTACCTTTCTATGCCGTCGCGGGCTTTCACGCCCTTGTCAAACGGATGCTTTATTTTTTTTATATGTGAGTGGTAGTCCGCAGCCTCCGCAAGCCAGTCCGGTACCGGACGCCCGGTAAGGACAAGCTCACAATCTTTGCCCAACGCCGGTATCAAAGCACGCAGGCTGTCTTGATTCAGCATCGAGGCGCCAAGCGCGTCCAACACCTCATCCAGCACAAGCAAATCCGCGCACTGCCGCTGTACGGCGGCGGCCGCATCGCGCAAAATGCGCCGCTGTTCATTGCCGCAGAGTTCCTTTACCGCCGCGTCCATCTGAAACGTAAATCCAAAGCGTGTTTGGGATCGGATAACGGTAATACCCAGTTTTTCAAGCGGCGCAAGCTCACCGGAAGGCATGGATTTGATAAACTGGGCAAAAACGACTTTTTTGCCGCAGCCGGCCGCTCTGACAGCGAGGCCAACCGCCGCGGTGGTCTTTCCCTTACCATCGCCTGTGTACACGTGTATCATTCCAAATCAGGCTATAGGATTACTTTCCGCTGGTCAAGCCTCCCGGCGGGCTTATTCGCAAAGTCTATAGTTTAATACCCCCGCAAGCCTCAAGATAAAAGCCGTAGGCGGTTTATCCGCTTGCCGCGGTTCAAATAAGGCAACGCCCGCAAAAATTTGGTGTTAAACCAGGCGGTATTATCAATTTTCTTACCCGATCGAAGAATAAGCGCGCAACGCTTATTCTAATAGTTTGCGCTCCGCACAAACTCAGCCTCCGTTCAAATCAGTACAACGCTTGATACCGCGTCGCAAAATTTGCGCACAAACCTGTTTCTGCGCTTGCTGCGCGGGAGGCTCATTACACACTTTCTGAATACCACATCGTATGCCATGCGTCATAGTATAGTAGAACTACTGTATACGCTCCGGTCTCCGTTTCTCCCCTTTCCACATGGACATAGATATTCAGTTACAAGAAAAATATCAAGCGTTGAAAGAACACCTGGATGAGCGGGTTTAAAAGATATGGGCTGACCGCCGGGACGACAAGAGCAACCCTACTATCCCCCTCCCCCCATGTTGGTAACATAGCATTGGATATGCCGGTTTGGCGGCGTTTAAGCGGCAAAATAGCTGTACCTGTTTTTCATGTACCAGTTAACAGTTTTCTCAAGGCCTTCTTCGAATGACACGGACTGGCTCCATCCAAGTTCATTTTTGATTTTGGAACAGTCTATCGCGTAACGTCTGTCATGACCTGGCCTGTCCGTTACAAAATTGATCGTTTTTTCAATTTCTTTTGTGCTACGGCCTGTTTTTTTTGAAACTATTTTTATCAGAGTATGCAGGAGTTTTATGTTTTCCCATTCATTTTCGCCGCCAATGTTATACTTTTCACCCGTCTTGCCCCGCATTAAAATCAGCCGGACGGCCCTGTTGTGATCCTCGACAAAAAGCCAGTCACGGATATTTTTTCCGTCGCCGTATACGGGCAGAGCCTTGCCGTCAAGCATATTCAGAATCATCAACGGAATCAATTTTTCCGGAAACTGATAGGGGCCGTAGTTGTTTGAGCAGTTCGAAAGCGTGACGGGAAGTTTATATGTATGGTGGTACGCCGTCACAAGGTGGTCGGCGCTCGCCTTGCTTGCCGAATACGGCGAGCAAGGCGCGTAGGGTGTTATTTCGGTAAAGTATCCCGAATCCCCCAGCGATCCGTAGACTTCGTCCGTGCTTATGTGATGAAACAGGACATCGTCGCGCATGGCCCCATCCTTGTCCTGCCAGGCCCGGCGCGCGGCTTCCAGCAGCGTGAACGTTCCCATTACATTTGTCGTGATAAAGTCATCCGGCTTTGCTATTGATCTGTCGACGTGCGTTTCGGCCGCAAAATGAACGACCGTATCGATGGCATATTCCGCAAATATACGTTCAACAGATGATTTATCCCGTATGTCCGCCTGTTCAAAAATGTAAGAGCCGCCGCCGTACTTTTTTGTCATGTCCTCCAGAGACGCGGCGTTTCCAGCGTACGTAAGGGCATCCATGTTGATTATGCGTCCTGTAAAATCCGCCGTTTGTTCCAGCATTACGCGGATAAAATTACTGCCGATAAAACCGGCGCCGCCCGTAACCAGTATGTTTTGCAAACTCCTCGTACTCTTCATAATACTTCTCATATATTTGATAAAATTTTAACCAAATACCGCATAAAATAGTTGATAACATTTACAATACAAACATTTATGTACTGCAGGCGCGATATTTGCAGTTCACGGTTCAAGTATAAACTTTTGTACCATTTCTGAAAGTCTTTTATGCACGAAATTCTCATCTGTAAAGAAGATGGCAGCACCCTGTACGCGCATAGCGGCTCGTGGATTATATAAAGTTTTTCACAGGCGGACAGCGAAAAATCTCGCTCCAGAGCCTCTCCGCGTAGCATAGACCGGCTTCCGTCGATAAACGAACTGCGGGCGGTACGAAACATACAGGCAAGCACCTGTTTCCGGCTCGCGGTATCCGCCCTGAACGGAACTTTATTCACATACAATTTTTTCCCCGCCGCATTTATAAAATCGGCGTCGCAGGTTACAATTCCCGCGTCAAGGTTGTTCAAAAGAATATCAAGCTGACGTTCAATGCAGCGGTCGTATAGCACATCGTCATGATCCAGTATTTTTATAAAACTACCACCAAGGTAGCGATGCAGCCGTTTGCCGTTTTCCAGGTACCCCAGATTTTTTTCATTTACAAAAAGTTTTATCCGAGGATCATCGTATGATTTAATTATTTCAACCGTATTATCCGTCGAACAGTCATCGCATATAACATATTCCCAGTTCCTGTATGTCTGTGAAAGAACGGACTGAATGGTTTCGCGGATAAAAGCCGCGCTGTTGTACGAAAGCGTACCTACACTTACTAGCGGATCTGTCATTCATACCCTCTTAAATTATGTATGTAATATGTATTCTGATGTTCCAGCATATTTTCCTGAAGTGAGTCCGCCGGCCTATTGTTTCTTCGCCGGCGGAAAAACAAGGTTCAGGATTATCCCGACAAGTGTGGCAAGGGCAACGCCGGCAAGCTGAAACTGAACGCCGCTGCCTATACTGAACGCAAGCCGTCCGCCGCCTATACCTATCACAAATATCACGGACGAAATCGTCAGGTTGCGTTTGTCCTTGTAGTCAACACCGCTTTCCACGATTGTACGGAGTCCGCTTGAAGCTATTATGCCGAACAGCAGCATCGAGATGCCACCCATTACGGGCGTAGGTATCGTCCGTATCAACGCGCTGAATTTTTGAAAGAACGAAAGAATTATCGCAATAAGCGCCGCCCCGCCTATCACAGCAACGGAATAGACCCGTGTAATAACCATAACGCCTATGTTTTCGCCGTAGGTGGTGTTGGGCGGGCCTCCCCACATCGAGGCCCACGCGGTCGCGAGCCCGTCGCCGGCAAGCGTGCGGTGCAGTCCCGGCGATTTGTAAAAATCCTGCCCCACAACCTTGCTCGTTACCAGCATGTCCCCCAGATGCTCGCAAATTGTGGCAAGGCTTACGATTATAAACGTCAAAACGGCGACGAAATTGAATTTGGGAGCGGCAAAATGCGGCGGCCCAAACCACGCCGCGTCTTTGACGCCCTGAAAGCTGATTATGTCGTAAACGGGAAAGAAACGCCCCATTATCAGCGTAAATATGTAGCCGGAAACAAGCCCTATTAGTATCGGTATCGTACTGAAAAACCCTTTCAGAAAGATGTTTGCGGCAACCGTAATGCCCAGCGTTACAAACGCTATAGAAAGCATGGGAAGGCTGTAATTTCCGCCTGAGTCATTCATCGCCATACCCATAGCGGTCGGAGCTAGGTTGAGCCCGATCACTACGATTACCGAGCCTATCACCACAGGAGGCAGCGCCCGGTCAAGCCAGCGCGTCCCGGCGATTTTAATGACGGCGCCCGCCGCGCAGTAAAAGAGTCCGGCGGCAAAGGCTCCGCCCAGCGCGTAAGGCATCCCGTAAGCCGCGCTTATCGATATGATGGGCGGTATGAACGCGAAAGACGAGCCTAAAAAGGCGGGGACCCGCGCGCCGGTGAGCAAAATGTAGATAAGCGTCCCCGTTCCGGCTGAAAAAAGCGCCGCCGAAGGGCTTAGGCCGGTCAAAAGCGGCACCAGCACCGTTGCCCCGAACATCGCGAACACATGTTGAAAACTTAAAGGTATCCAGTGGCGCAGATCCGGCCTGTCCCTAGGCCCCAATATTTGTTTTTCAGGCATAAATCATCCTCCAAATTATTACAGATTAAATTTAAAAAACATAACATCGCCGTCCCGCACTATATAGTCCCGGCCCTCGACGCGGTATTTACCGGCTTCTTTGATTTTGGCTTCCGAGCCGTACTTTACAATGTCGTCAAAGCCGTAGACTTCGGCCTTGATAAAACCCTTTTCGAAATCACTATGAATCACGCCGGCGGCGCGGGGAGCCGAGTCCCCTGAGTGTATGGTCCAGGCGCGGCACTCGTCCTTGCCGGCGGTAAAAAAGGTCGTGAGCCCCAAAAGCCGGTAACAGGCCCGAATCAAGCTTGTAAGCCCGGTTTCATGCAGGCCAAGCTCCTCAAGAAAGGCTTTTTTCTCGTCAACATTCTCGATTCCGGCAAGCTCGGCCTCGAATTTTCCGCAAATGATCACCGCCTCGCCACCCTCCGGCCCGGCGCGGTCCATCACGGCCCGTATATGGGCGTCCGGCCTGCCGTCCGCCGCGGATCTTACGCCGGCCTCGTCCGTGTTGCAGATATACACCTGAGGTTTTAACGTGATAAAGTGGCAGTCGTAAACGGCGTTCCGTTCGTCATCACTTAAAACTACCGAGCGGGCG
>JAITAE010000077.1 GCA_031284295.1 Spirochaetaceae bacterium | reverse complement strand
TCCGCTTTATTATCGCCTGTTTCTTTAAATGTATAAATTTGTGTATTTAACTCGGCAGAAATAAATTTCTCATCTGTTGGCTTTTCGTCCTCTTTATCACCGCCCTGATCCACGCAAGGGTTAAAAAAACCATCATATTTACCGCATCCGTAAAATAAAACGGACAACAGTAACAAAACCATAAATATTTTATTCATATTGGACTCCTTGATTTAAAAGTATGTGGCGCTCAAAAAAAAGTCAAACAGCGGACAGTAGTCCCTTGGGAACCGCTGATTAACCCACCTCCCTCTGGATTCCAGTGTCAAATACTGGAATGACAAGCAGCTTGTGCCGGAATGATGCGGGATGAACACGATGCCCAAAAACCGCCGGCCCACGGAGTAAAGGCGGCAAGCGGTCTACATATACTACAAAACTACGCTGCCTGATTACATCCAAAAAAGTCGTGCCCTAAAACACAGGGCCCTTTTATTTTTTGAAACCGCGTATTAGAATGGGATGGGGTTTATGTATGGAAACAGGGTTTAATCCGTCCGAGATTGACGATTTTGCGCGTTTTTATGGATTTCATTACGATTGCTGTGACAGCGGGGTATTGATACGGGATTTTTGTATCGCGATGGAGCGCGGGCTAAGGGGGCAAAGTTCTTCACTGCCCATGCTGCCCACCCATCTTAGTCCCGAATGGCGGCTTGCGGCGGGGAAAAAAGTTGTTGCGCTTGACGCCGGCGGGACCAACCTGCGCGCGGCCCGTATCAGCTTTGATCATGGCGGCAGACCCATCGTGGAGGCCGAACAAACGACTCAGATGCCCGGCAGCAACGGGGCTCTTTCAGCGTCTGAATTCTTTTCCGCGATCGCCGATTTCTGCGCGCCGTTTTTTGACGGCGGCGGCATTGAAGGTATAGGCTTCTGTTTTTCGTACCCTATGGAGATGAGCCCGGACGGCGATGGTTTTCCGCTGGCTTTCTGCAAAGAGGTGGAATTGCCGGAACTTGTGGGCCGGCCCATAGGCAGGGGACTCTGTGAAGCCCTGACCCGCCGCCGTGTCAAAACACCTTCGCGCGTAGTCCTTTTAAACGACACGGTTTCAACGCTGCTATGTGGGATTTCGCAGATCCCGCCGCGTTTCCCGTCAAAATTTGCCACGCCGGGGGAATGTGTTCCAGAAAATATGAGTGCGGAAGCCGGCCCGGCGCTCGGTCTTATACTTGGAACAGGTTTTAACATAGCTTACTGCGAAACGTGCATCCCAAAAATCAATTTTGAATCAAAAACGGAACCGCAAATCGTTGTTTGCGAGGCCGGAACATTCAGGTTTAGGTACCGGGGGCTTCTTGACATTGAATTCGACGCGGGAACAAAGAATCCCGGAACTTTTAACGCCGAAAAAGCTACGGCGGGCGCCTATTTAGGACCTTTGAGCCTGCATATCCTGAAACGCGCCGTCAAAGACGGCGTTCTGCGTTTCAAAAGGTCGGCGGAACTGCTCGCGATGGAACGTTTGGCAACAAAAGATCTGAACGTACTGCTACAGGCTCCGCTTTCGCTGGGAGGGGGGCTCGGCCAATTGTTTGACAGGGACGAGACCGGCGCGGTCAAGACCTTGCTGTACATAGAATCGATTGTAACGGAACGCGCCGCGCTTACCGCGGCGGCTATGCTTACGGCAGTCATTGAACATTGCGGCGCGGCCCGTAATCCGTTCGCACCGGTACGGATAGCGGTTGAGGGTACAACATTTTCGATATACCACTTTCTGGGAGAGGCGCTACGGGCGCGGTTTCACAGCATATTAAACGCGACCGGCCCGCGTTTTTACGTTATGGAACCCGTAAAACAAGCTTCGCTGTTCGGCGCCGCAGCGGCAGCACTGACAGTATAAGCCTGTCTGCCACGGCATATTAACCCGTGAAATCACTACTCCGCATATCATACATAATGAAAAGGCGCGAATTTAGAACGGAAGTACACCGCTTAGGTCAAGATTCAATTGGTATGGCGGCATAAAATCAGTATTGTACAGCAGGGTGTTCTCCGAATAAATACGATAGGAACCATTTGACAGATACACCGATGTTATCTTACTTAACGATTTATTCGGCAAAACAAAAAGAATCCAGTAATCGCCTGAGCCGGTCCAATAGTCCAGCGTACCAGAATACAGCTTAAGGTTAATGGTGTTATCCTTTACCGGTCCAAGCGCAAATACCGACCGCATAAGGGACTCAACATAGGCTGCGGTAAACTGTGTTGGATCGGGTTCACTGCTCGTGAGCGCCAATAGCACATCCTGACCGTTTATATCGCTTATTTTTGCGGGCCATGTGTTATCGACATCTTTTATTTTTATGGTTTTGTGCGGAGGCTTCTCGAACTGTTTATCTACCATTTTCCCTAACGCTTCCGTAGCATCATTACATGAACCAAGGAAAATAATAAAAACCGCAAAGCATAAAACCTGTATCCATGTTCTCATACTTAATACTATAACCGTTACTTCTATATTTTTCAAT
>JAITAE010000224.1 GCA_031284295.1 Spirochaetaceae bacterium | reverse complement strand
TACGCGGTTATTTCCGGAGTTTGCTTCACAAAACAGCGTCAAGCTGTTTTGCCTGACGTTTTACCGCCTGCTTAACCCTATAAGGAAGGGGAACGCGGCTTGCTTGCCGCAAACTCCAGCCGGTGTTGGTGCGGCGGTGTCCTTGAAAGGGGGCTGAGCGGCGGCAGTGATTAGTGATTAGTGAGTAGTGAAGAGTGAAGAGTGAAGAGTGTCAATCCGTGTAATCCGCGTAATCCGTGGACGATTTAGAATACCCTTTGATGAGCGACTGGCGGGGGCGGCGGATTGGGGGGTGGCGGAATACCGCGCTTGCGCGGGATGGAGACAGGGGGGCGCGACAGGAAGGCCCCTATGTGCCGCGAGCGGCATGGAAAACAGCGCCCCCCTTTGTATTAAAGAATCATTGTGAACCTAGTAAATTGCGGGGACAATAACTGACGTACCTGTGTATGTTAAAGCCTCTGGGGTATGCTACCGCGGAGCGGACTTTAAAGCGGCTGGCCGCCTGGCGGGGTCGGGCCGCGTGGTCTGTATTTTTAATTTGAGATATGTTATGATTAATAAAAATTATTGGAGGCTTACAATGTCAAAAGATGTTTATTTTTTTGGTAACGGAAGCGCGGAAGGCGACGCCAAGATGAAAGACCTTCTTGGCGGCAAGGGCGCGAATCTTGCCGAGATGACGAATCTGGGGATTCCCGTACCGCCGGGCTTTACGATTTCAACGGAAGTATGCGCGTCATACTACGATGAAGGACAGCAGTACAAGGACGAGGTAAAGGTTGCCGTGCGTGAAAACCTTGAACGGCTGGAGGCTTTGATGGGCAAGAAACTGGGTAACGCGGATGATCCGCTGCTCGTGTCGGTACGTTCCGGCGCCGCTGTTTCTATGCCGGGGATGATGGACACAATTCTGAATCTTGGAATGAATGACAAGGCTGTCCACGGGCTGGCGAACAAGACTGATAACCCGCGTTTCGCGTGGGACGCCTACCGCCGTTTTATCCAGATGTACGGCGATGTCGTGATGGGCGTGCCTCACGAGGCGTTTGAACAGACGCTCAAGGGTATTAAGCTGGCGAAGAAGATCGAGGCGGATACCGCGCTCACAGCAGGTGATCTTGAAAAACTTGTTGATGAGTACAAAAGGATTGTCAAAAAGTTTACAAAAAAAGACTTTCCGCAGAATCCAAATGAGCAGCTTTGGGGCGCGATAAACGCGGTTTTCGGTTCGTGGATGAACGAGAGGGCGATAAAGTACCGGGAGTTAAACGAGATTCGCGGGTTAAAGGGCACGGCCGTGAATGTGCAGTCGATGGTTTTCGGCAACTTTGGGGATGATTCGGGGACGGGCGTATGTTTTAGCCGCGATCCTTCCACCGGTGAAAACAAATTTTACGGTGAATACCTGATGAACGCGCAGGGCGAGGATGTTGTCGCCGGTATTCGTACCCCGCAGACTTTGTCCCAGCTTGAGAAAAACGACCCCGAAGTGTACGCTCAGCTTGTTGGAATAAAAAACACGCTGGAAAACCATTTCCGCGATATGCAGGACATGGAATTCACGATTCAACAGGGTAAACTTTTCCTGCTGCAAACACGGAACGGCAAACGGGCCGGCGCCGCCGCGGTAAAATGCGCTATAGACATGGTGGCGGAAGGGCTTATCGACAAGGAAACGGCGATAATGCGTGTGGGAACGGAGCATATAGACCAGCTCCTGCACCCGATGATAGACGTAAAGGCGCTAAAATCGGCAAAACCTCTTACCATAGGGCTGAACGCGTCTCCGGGCGCGGCCTGCGGACGCATCGTGTTCACCGCCCGTGAAGCGGAGGAATGGCACAAAAGGGGCGAAAAGGTGCTGCTTGTACGGCAGGACACGAGCCCTGAGGACATAGGCGGCATGGTTGTTTCGCAAGGTATCCTTACATCGACGGGCGGCATGACAAGCCACGCGGCGGTTGTGGCGCGCGGCATGGGTACCCCGTGTGTGGCGGGCGCGAAAGGTGTGTCCGTGTACGGCAAAAAGGTGAAAATCGGCGAAAAGGCCTTCAAAGAGGGCGATTGGATCACCGTAGACGGATCTTCCGGCAATGTTTACGGCGAGAAACTGCCGTTGGTAAAGCCGAAATTGAACGAAGATATGGAAGCTTTTCTTGGCTGGTGCGATGAGGTGCGGGACGCTTCGGTGCGCGGCGATGTTCAGGGTTTCAAAATACGCACAAACGCCGACCAGCCGGAAGACGCGGTGAGGGCCTTTGAATTCGGCGCGGACGGCGTAGGACTCTGCCGCACGGAACACATGTTCTTCGACAAGGCAAAGCTGATCCATTTCCGCGCCATGATACTTGCCGACAACCCGGAAGAACGCGGCAAGGCGCTTAAAAAGATATTGCCGCTGCAAAAAAAAGACTTTATAGGCATATTCAAGGCGATGAACGGCAAGCCGGTTACTATACGCCTGCTCGACCCGCCGCTCCACGAATTTTTGCCGCACACCAAGGCGGAAATCGCGGAACTTGCCGAACATCTAGGCGTTCAGCCAAAAATCCTTGAGCCCAAGATTGCCAAGCTGCATGAGTCGAACCCGATGCTTGGGCACCGGGGCTGCCGTCTTGCCGTTACCTTCCCCGAAATCTACGATATGCAGGTAGAAGCGATCGCGCTTGCCGCCTGTGAATGTTTGAAAAAGGATATCAAGGTTCATCCCGAAATCATGATACCGATAGTTATGAGCGCCCGCGAACTCAAGCTTCTGCGCCCGAGCGCGGAAGCGGTATTGAAGCGCGTTATGGAGAAGGCCGGCGTCGATATTCCCATCCGCATAGGCACGATGATAGAGGTACCCCGCGCCGCGCTGACATCCGGCCACATCGCCCACTACGCTGACTTTTACAGCTTTGGCACAAACGACCTTACCCAGATGACTTTCGCGTTCAGCCGCGACGACGTAGGTTCCTTCATCCCCGCATACCTTGAAAAGCAAGTGCTGGACATTGACCCGTTCAAGTCGATAGACGAAAACGGCGTAGGCAGGCTGATGCGGTTCGCGATCAAAGAAGGCCGTGAAACAAAGAGCGATTTGAAGATAGGCATCTGCGGCGAGCACGGCGGCGACCCCGCAACCATAGACTTTTGCTACCGCACCGGCCTGAACTACGTGTCCTGCTCACCGTTCCGCGTGCCTGTCGCCCGTCTGTCCGGCGCCCAGGCGGTGATACGGAACAGGGCTTAGCGGCGCGGCAAGATTAAGCTTGTGGATTTAGTTTTGGTTTGGGCACATTCCCGCCCCGTGAGGGGCGGGAACCGGGCTTTGCGGGGCTCCGCTTCGCTACGGCCACGCCTGCGGCGTGGCTGCTTACGCCAATCCTTTCAGGATTGGCTGCACCCCTACAATCCCTTGCGCGGAGCTTCACTCTGGAAATCAAACTCGCGAAGCGGGTTTGATTCTGGAGCTCTGTACGGAAATACCGGCCTTTTGCCGTCACCACGCCGGCCCAGAGGCTATCTTAACCCTAATTAAGAGAGACCCTCTTAACCCTAATTGAGAGACCCTCTAAGCCGTAGCTTATAGACCCTCTAAGCCGTAGCTTATAGACCCTCTCACGCATAGGTGAGAGACCCTCTCACGCATAGCTTAGAGACCCTCTTAGCCGTAGCTGATAGACACTCTTAGCCGTAGCTTATAGACCCTCTTAGCTGTAGTTAAGAGACCCTCTTAGCCATAGTTGATGTGAGGCGCGATGAAAAGTTAAGCGGTGGGAGGCAAGGGTGAGGGCATGAAGCGCCGCAGGGCGAGAAGGCTATGCCGCAAACTAGGCATGGCCGGCAAAATTATTACAAGGCGAAGCGGCGGCTGGCGCGGCGGCCGTGCCCCTCCCCAGAGTTCTTGGCTTTTTAGGGAGTGTAGCATGAATGTGTGAAAATTGTGGGCCAAGTTTAGTCCCCAGGGAGTGGAGGTTCATTCACCGGCTTCCCTTCCCGTGAGATACACCTGGACCATCGCTTTTTACCAAAATCTACGCTGAAATAAATTCGCGCCTACTTGAAAATATGTTTTTCTTGCGGCATACTATTGACCTGGCGGGGTCAAAATGTCAAATACAAAAATTTCGATCATGAGTTTTAAAAAAGATATGTATATACTCGTTGAAGGCATGCGCGACGAGAAGAGATTTTTTATTATACGCGAAGGCTACGTTAAAATTATGAAACAGGTAAGCCTGGTCAAGGAAGATTCTGATTCGGTAATTGGGCCGGGCGATTTTATCGGGATTGTGTCTGCCATGTCGCAGCGGAGTCAGATTGAATCGGCGCAGGCCATTACAGATGTCGTGCTGCTTGCCGTAAATTATACGCAGTTTGATGGGCTTATACAAAACAACACGCCTATCGCAATGAAAATAATCCAGCAATTTTCGCGGCGTATACGCTACCTTAACAACGCGTTGACAAAAATCGCATCCAACACCCTGACTACCGAGGCGGATACGGCAATACTTTTCAAAACAGGCGAATACTACCTGAACTCAAAAATGAAACAGCAGGCATATTATGTGTTCAAAAGGTATATCGAATGTTATCCTGACGGTGAATTTGCCGGGCAGTCCGCCGCTTACTTAAAGACGCTTGAAGCATTTAACGAATCTCCCTTCGAAGCGGGAGGCGATGACTTTCTGCGTATTTACAATAAAAACAAAATTATTTTTGCTGATGGTGAGATCGGACAGTCTCTGTATATCATTCAGAAAGGGACGGTGAAGATTACAAAGATTTTGAACGGTAATGAAATTATTCTGGCAATACTGAAGCGCGGCGATATTTTTGGTGAAATGGCACTGCTGGAAAATAAACCGCGTTCCGCGGCGGCCATAGCCCAGGAAGACGGAACTGTTTTAATGGAAGTGTTAAAGCAGAATTTTGAGTTTATGGCCAAAACAAAACCGGCAATTATAAACAGGTTAACTCAGATATTATCTGAACGTATTTGGTTCAGCTATAAACAACTCGCCAATGTGTTAATAAAGGATCCGTTAGGACGTATATACGATTATATGACAATTATTCTTGAAAAAAATAATGTGCCTTTATCCACCGGCGATTTTACTTTTGATTTTGGACCGGATGAACTGATGAAAATGGCGGCAATTCCCGCTGAGCAGCAAAGGGTTGTAATCACACAGCTTTTTAATGATAACATTATTGAACTGAACAAGGGTAAATTCTTTACAAAATATGTTGATGAAATATACAAGCTGGGGGATTATTACAAAAAAATGCATAAGCGGAGTGTGATCCAAGGCCAAATTAAAACGCCGCTCAAAAAATAGCAGTAATGGATACCCTGATAAAACCAGCAAAAAAAACAGAGTCGTCCGGCGAGAAAATTCCCGGGTTTATAATACAGATATGTATTTTTTCGATTGTTCTTATACTTGCGGTAGCCGGAAAACTACTGTACGACAAAACGCTTGAAAACGCCGAAACTGAAAATTCAAGCATAAACAGGCTGGCGTCGGCGGCGCTTGATCTTTTTTTTTCCGGCCTTGAGCCGGCGTCAACAGCGCTTTTGGAAACTGTAAGTACGCCCGGATTCGGCTCCTCCGTTGAACGCGGCGCCGTGAATTTGTTTTTTGAAAGCAACCGCGACATTGCCGCCGTTGCGTTTTACAATTCCGCCGGCAAAAGTGCTTCGTCACTGTCATTTATCAATCACGGTTTTTTTAGCGGCAGCAATATTGATGCGCGGCTGGTTAATATTTTTATTGAATTGAACAAAGCCGCGCCGGAAGGAATGCGTAACGCGGTATTGAACTGCGAAAATATCTTTGGATTTCCGCTTCTGGTGATGGTTTTTCCGTACAAACGTGGGGGCACGGGGCTCGTATTTTTTTATTTGTCCGGTTTGGAGAAAATATTCAAAGCCGGTCCTAGTACAGGCGTCCTCATTAACACGGCAGGTGACATACTACATTCCGGACGCTCGCCGCGCTCAAACGGGGAAAATATTTCCTCCAGGCCCTTTATACGGACAATCCTGTCAAGACCGCCGGGCAATGGACGGCTGCGCTATGTCGATGGTGAAGGGCGGCATACGACAGCAGCGTACAGTAAATTGAATGCCGTGCCCGCATTTTTTATCACAGAAATGACTTACGGTGCGGTTTTCAGCGGACTTGCCGCAGTAGCCTTACGTGTGGGCTGCGTTGCGGCAGGTCTTATCTTTTTTCTTGTTCTTGTCGCGCTGTTATGCTCAAGACGCATCAAAATCTCGTTAAAAAAATTAACGGATTTTTATGAGTTAAAGCGAAAATTTGAAGTGACCAGCCGCTTTGCCGATATGCCGCTCGCCCATAAGAGTCTGGAGGGCCTGCTGCCCGCCGGAGCGGAATATAAAAGCGCTACCGTGTTGTTATCGGGGATAGAATCGTTTGCGCATATTGCGGAACGCCTAAACCCGGATGATGCCGTTGCGCTGCTCAACAAGTACATAAAGCGCGCGGCCGGCATTGTAAAAAAGACAAAGGGTACGCTGGACCAATTTTCGGACGGCAATGTTAAGGCTTATTGGGGGGCGCTTTCGTCAAGCGGCAGCGCCGAACATGACGCGTTAAACTGTATACGCTGTGCATTGATGTTGCGTGTGGCTATGTATGAACTTAATGAAGAACGCCGTGCGTCGGGAGAAGCGCCTTTTATCAGGCTTTCATGCGGTATAAGCAGCGGGGAATTTGCCGCCGGAATCGCGGACTCCGGCGAGCGGGCGGCTTACACGTTGATAGGGAAGAGCGGCGGCCTGGCCGAAATTGCAAAGGCGCAAAACATACTATACAATACTGATATACTGATAACCGAAAGTACATGGCATTTGGCAAAAAAATATATTTTGGTCCACGAGTTGCGCCCGCTACAGATAGAAGGAAGCCCAAAGCCGCTACGCGTGTTCGCTCTTGTCAACTTGCGGACAAGACAGGGCGAGTCGCAGGTATTTCCCGTAACGCTTCAGGATGTCCGCAGCCTGTACCTGCCGGAACAGCCTTCCTGTGAGTCGGAAGTCAAAGACCACAGTATTCTTGAAATTTAACGCCGGACAGGTTTAGTTTTGCATGAATTGTCAGACCACACAGCGGCTATTTGCGAATTACCCAGTGATTATCGACCTTTTCGAAGCTATCTTTTGAAAGACGTTGCAGGCGGCCGTCTTCGGAACTGATCGTGATCATCCCACACACGGCATTGACTTCCGTAATTTTCCACAAAGTTCCACCCGATGTTATTTTTGTGCCTTCATTTGGCATTGTACTGCGCTGCTCAGCATAAAACCCGTATTCGTAAGCAAGGCAGCAGAGCAGGCGGCCACAGGGACCGGATATTTTCATTGAGTTAAGCGAAAGATTCTGTTCCTTTGCCATTTTTATCGCTACAGGCTTTAATTTGTCCGATATGGCGTGGCAGCAGAATGCCCGTCCGCAGAGACCGAGTCCGCCTGTAATACGCGCTTCATCGCGTATTCCTATTTGGCGCAGTTCAATACGGCTTTTAAAAATGGCGACAAGGTCTTTTACCAGCCCCCTGAAATCGACACGGCTTTCCGCCGTAAAAAAAAATATAATTTTGGATTCTTCAATCAAAAAATGAGCGGCTATCAGCTTCATTTCCATATTACGGTCTAATATTTTTTGTTTACAAATTTTAAAAGCTTCTTCTTCTTTACCCTTGTTAATTTTTTCTTTTTCTATATCGATGTCCGTAGCAACGCGCTCTATGCGGGTAATCTTTGAGATGCTTGACATGGTACGGCCGCAAACTTTGCCCGACAGACGGGCCAAATCCCTGCCGTAACGAGTAGGGACAAGCACCGCGGTTCCCGGCTTTAATTCCGGGCCGTTGTATACGGCAAAAATCGTTTCGTTTGAACAGGTAATGCGTAATTGATAAACCGGTGTACCGGGCTGTAGTGTCTTCTTGTCGACACCGTAAATGACATCCGTATCTTCAGTTTCGGCGTCATGTCTATCCGCGGCTTCAAGCGCTAAAATATCATTGTCGTCAAAATCTTCATACACTACATCCCCGGTGTCATCCATGATTACATCCTTTTTACTATTCCAGCAGATTCACCAATAAACCGTTTATTTCTTCAATGCTTTCCAGCAAATTTAACTGTTTAATCTGCCCTATCATTACATCCGCGGCAATACGGTCAAGTTTTTGATCGATAATCTGTACCGTACTATACTTGTTCCTGGCCTTGAGTAAATCAGGGTCCCTGTTAAAAAGTTTTTTGTTAAAACCCGCCTTTAGCTTATTGGGTATACCTTCATCCTCTTTAATGTCGTAAGCGTTATCAAGGACATAGCGTATAAAATTTTGTATGGTCAGGCGGTACCGTTTTATTTCGTCCGGAAACGGCCGTTTTGACAGGGCATCGCCTGAAGAATACACCTCGTCCAGCAGAATCGTAAGCGCGTCTTCCACGGAGAGGGGCGCATCCGCCGCCATTGGCTGTGTGCGCTCAATTTCCGGCAGCCGCTCTTTTACAAACGCCGAAAAAAGTTTTTTTGTACGTTGATTCTTTTCGTTTTCGCTGTTTTTTTTCGCTTCAGTGTTGGAGGGCGTTAAGAATGCCGCGTCTGTAAGCCGCGCGGCGGGAAAATTATCAAGTTTTACCATACCTGGACATATCCTTTGACGCCGCCCTGTCTTTGGCGAGTACCTGTCTGACAAGCTGAGAATCCTGATACTCGGCGAAGGCCTGCTGCCAGCGATATTCGTCCTTGCATACGATTATCCTGCCGTGAACCATGCAGCCATCGTCCGCCTGGATACGCCGTGTCAGTATGTCGCCCAGCACCAGCCCTGTAGAGAGTATAACCAAACATTCGCTTGCTACTATATTGCCGTACACCACGCCCCCTATTGTGATAAAGCTTCCCGCGATATTGCTTTTAAGACGGGCTTTTTCGCCTATCACTATGCGGCCTTTCACACTCAAATCGCCGTAGAGGTTGCCGTCAACACGGGTAAAACCGCCGACCTCAACATCGCCGTACACGTTGGAACTTGGCCCCAGGATGGTATTTATTGAAAAATCTTTCTGTTTAACTTTTTCCGCCATTGAGGTTTACCCGCCCGGTGACAGAACGAATATTAAGGAATTTGTGCGGATCCACAACATCGGAACCTATATGGACTTCGTAGTGAACATGAGGGCCGGTTGAACGTCCCGTGTTCCCTATATAACCGATCACCTCACTCTGCTGAACGCGCTGTCCTGTACGAACCTTGAACGACTGCATATGTCCGTAACGAGTATAAAAACCATGTTTATGCCTTATGATCACATAGTTGCCAAATCCGTTCTCGTCGAAATCAACCGTAACCACCTGGCCGTCCGCCGTTGCCACGATAGGATCGCCCTGCCGGTATGTGGAAAGGTCTATTCCTTTATGAACATAGACCTGACCGGTAAACGGGTCGTTGTTTTCACCAAAAAACATTGATATATGCCCAATCCCGCCCTTGATAGGCCAAATGTTGGGCACTTCGGTTAACAGGGAGCTTTGCGAATCAAGCAACGCGCCCATTTCCTTGAGCGGCTCCACGGCACTGGACAGATAGTTTGCGAGGCTGCGGGCATCGTCCGCTTCTCTCAAACGGCCTTCGGCGGTCTCCCTCATGTCAAAAAACGATGAAAGATCCCCGGAACCCGTGGTTTTTGACGAATCGGATGCAATATTTACGCCCAACGATGAAAAAACACCGGAAAGCGTCGCCTGAAAGGTGTGAGCCTCACGCCAAAGCACGGACATTTCATCCCTAAGCTGATCAAGACTCGCCTGGGTTTCGCGAAGGCGGCTGTCTTTGTTATTCAAATCACTTTTATAATTGCCGTAGGAAGCTTTGTACCAGATAAATGATCCAAGCATAGCTGAAATCAGGAGGCCGGCAACACAAAGGGTCAGAAAGGTGATATGCAAATTGTAGACATTTTTTTCGGAATGAGGTACAAGAACGATTGTGTAACGGCGGCGCAACACGGCAGATAGCTTTTTCAGGAAAGAAACAACGGCATTAAGGATCGCTAAGGCGCTTTTTTTTATTTTCTTTACAAAGTTATTTTCTAAACGCTTGTAGCTGTGAATACGTCCCACGTTACACCTCTTTATATTATCGACAGCAAAGGCTGCGAACACAATACATAAGGGCCCAGGCAGCCTGCTGCCGTTGGTGGATTTTTTGCGTTTGATGCCGCAAAA
>JAITAE010000263.1 GCA_031284295.1 Spirochaetaceae bacterium | reverse complement strand
GAAGGCCATAATGACACTGGATGAATTTGAAGTTTGGTACAAAAAACGTTTTCGGCGTACAACATCCGCGTACAGTATCATTGCCGTGGTTGTTTCAGATTTAATCGCGGTGATGGTTTCGTTCGGAACCGGTTTTTTTCTTGTGAACCTTTACGACATGGGTGCGATTAGTTTCCGTTCCTTTGTTACCTACTGGCCGTATCTGCCGATTTTTATCATAGTTTTCCAGATGCTCTCGCTTTACTCAGGGATCGCGCTTGCGCCCGCCGAGGAACTGCGTCATTTTACAATAGGCGGAGCGATCTCTTTTGGCGGCATCATCATTTCCCGCTATATTGAGGATAAAGAATTTGACGCGATTACCGCGGCGTTTTTTATCAGCTTTATTTTTTCCACATTTTTTTTGCTGGTAGGACGTTCATTGGCGCATAGTATCCTGAGCAAGGCCAGGGCGGGCATGGCGGGCGGCATCCCGGCTGTGATATATGGTAGCGGCGCGACGGGACGCCTTATCGCCGATAAACTTCTCAATAACCGTTCGCTCGGTTATGTTCCGGTTTTAATTCTTGCCGAATACAACGAAACGGACGAATATTACCGGGGCATACCCATCATCCCCGACACCTCAATCGGACCGCAGATAGTCAAGCGCTTCAATATCAAAATGGCAATAGTGGCAATGTACCATCTTAAACGAAAGGACTTGGTATACCTGCTAAACTATTCCGTGTCCGCATTCCGGTACAATGTGCTGATACCGGACTTCTTTGGCATGACGAGCATCTGGATGTCGGCGCGCGACTTCGACGGCATATTGGGGCTTGCCACGGTACAGCGTCTCAAAATGCGCTGGAACCTTGTTATCAAACGCGCACTGGATATATCCCTGGTTGTCTGCGGTGGAATCGTGATTCTGCCGTTCATGCTGCTTATAGCGCTTGTAATACGAATTACATCACCCGGTAAGGTCCTTTACGCGCAAACCCGCATAGGACAGAACGGCAGGCATTTCAAGACTTACAAATTCAGAACTATGGCGGTTGACGCGGCGGAACGGCTGAAAGCGTTGCTGGAAAACAGTGAGGAGGCGCGGCGTGAGTGGGAAGCCTCACAAAAAATAAAAAACGATCCGCGTGTTACAAAGTTTGGCGCGTTTTTGCGCAAGACAAGCCTTGACGAATTCCCCCAGTTTATAAATGTGCTGAAGGGCGATATGAGTCTTGTCGGCCCGCGCCCCATTGTCGATGACGAAATAAAAAAGTACGGCGATGACTTTCAGCGTATTTTTTCTGTAAAACCAGGCATTACCGGCCTTTGGCAGGTCTCCGGACGCTCCGATACCAATTACAAGGACAGGGTTTCGTTCGATACGTACTATCTGCAAAACTGGTCCATCTGGCTTGATCTTTGGGTGTTTTACAAAACTATAGGCGTTGTGCTTGGACGCAAGGGCGCTTATTGACAGGCTAAATTACAATTTAAGGAACAAAATGAAAAAAAGTATTTTTGTTATGTATGTGCTGTTTTTAACTGGCCCGCTGTTTGCCGAAACGCGGAATCTGGAGGAGCTTTTTCCGGGCACGGATGCGTCCATCCTGGGAAGCGCGCGAGGTCGCGGCTATTCACATTCAATGAAAGTTTCCGAATCGGACAAGCTGACGATCAAGCCTGTTGACGAAATAGATATGACCCGGGCTGTACTGCGGGCTTCACCGATGTATATAATCGAAAACCTGCTGATACTAAAAAATAATAAGCCTGTAACAAAACTTGATATTTACAACGCGCTTTGCATGATAAGTACCTTGCAGGGCAGAGAGTATTTTTCCAGCACACGCGGCAGAAATACCGTTATGTTTGAGGAGGCATCAAGAATATCAGGCGCAAATAACCTGAAAAAACAAAAAGACCCCCCGTATACGTCGTCAATGCCGTCTGAAGAAACCATGTTTATAATGGTTAAAGACGCGAATTTTGGAAACTGTTATTACCGGGCGGAAATTAAAACCGCCGGGAGAGGCATCCGCTACTCGCTATCAAATTTTAAAAGTATAAACTATTTTATTCCGGTAATAAAACAGGAAAAGCTGCTGATACAACTGTACCTTGAACCGGTCAGTGAAGGCGTGCTTGTGTACGGACTGACCGGCGTAGACGCGGCGGACTTTGCGGAAGCGCGTGTCGATATACCCTCGACAATAACAAAACGGCTCGATGTCATCTACGGATGGATTTTGGATAACATTAAAAAGCTCTGATTGCCCTGACATAGAGAGGCATAAGTTTGTAGCCGTTATAAAACTGCCTGCCATCGCGGAAACTTTGAAAGTAGGCATTGTCGTAGGAGCCTTCTGTAGACGACCAGTAAGGCTCCCCTCGGAAACCTCCCAGCCCGCGCGAGGCCAAATTCATGTACATAAACATCAATTCATCTTTTGACGGTAAAAACCAGTCCGTATAACCGCCGAAATCAAGTTTCCTACAGGCCAGCGCCGCCGGGCCGTTTTCTATCTCGAATAGAGAGGCGTCTTTCGCGCAGAGTTCCGTATTTTCGGCCCCCGTCCCGATGCTGCCCTTCGTACCCAACAGCGCTGGAACTATCGTGTTATCATCCATTCTTACCCCCACACCGCGCGGAATTCAGTTTCAGTAGGGGCGGCCTCAAGGTATTGCCAGCCGTCTACACGATTGCTCTTTGCGTAAAATATGATGCCGCCCGCCGGGCCGGTATCCCACACCCGGTACAAGGTTTCTGTTTTCGAATCGTTTGCGGGTAAGGTATATTCCATCTTTTCAATAAATTTTTGTGTAAATTCCCTCACTTCAAACCATATCGAATCTTCTTTGCCATTATCTACCAGCGCGTTTTCATTGAACAAAAATTTTTTTTGGGATAAATCCAGCATATACATATTTATACGGTAACCCTTTGATTCGGGACTGATAAAACCTGTCACAAGAAATTGAACATAGGTCAGCGGTATTTTATTCATTTCTTCCGGGCTGTACAGTTTAGGTATTGATACGTTATTTTCCTCGATAAAGGCGTCTATCTCTTTGGTATCAACGACAGTGAATTTTCCGGAAGCATTGATGCTTCGCACAACCAAATCCCTGATTACCGCCGCATTGTCGATATCCTTAAACGCGCTTGACGCGATCAAAAACCTGACAACGCCCATACGAGGAGCTTCCGTTTTCTGCTGCGCGTCAAGCCCTGCCGCGCCCGGTAAGATCCATACCAGCCAAACGAGCGACAGGTATACAATGTTTCGCAGTGACCGGCAGCGCATTTTACTTTTTGATTCTTGCCTTTGAAAGGGCGTTATCTACCGCGTAGATAAAACCTTCACAGGTCTGCGTTGCTCCGCTTATCGCATCTATGTCCGTAGAATCGGTTTCCAGCACGAGTTCCTTGAGTTCCCTGATCGCTTCGCCGCCTACCAGCATATCCTCGTTATGTTCAAGCACATTAATATCGATGATCGATGAGGCATCGGTCTCTACGACAACGCGAATCGGGCCGTTATACCCAGTACCGCTTCCTTCCCAATTACCGGCTTCGTACACGGCAAATTTATTGAAA
>JAITAE010000248.1 GCA_031284295.1 Spirochaetaceae bacterium | reverse complement strand
CGCTGAATCGGCAGGGCCAGCGCTGTTTCGGCCAGGGCAAGCGCCGCCTCGTCGTCCAGGTAATCGCCGTCACGTACCGCGCTGTGGCAGACCAGCGTCGCCGCCCAGCGCTCCGCTATGTTTTCCCCCGCCGTGCGCAGGCCGAGTATCGCGTTTATCGTTTCACCGTCACCCAGCCGCCACAGCGCGGGAAGCGCTTCTATGCGCCATGAGCCCTGTCCGCCCTCTATTACCACGCCGAGTTTTGCGAGTTCCTGCCTGTGGGACGACAGGAACTCGTCGTCGGCGGCGCTATCGGTAAGAAAGGTTATCGGCACCAGCAAGTCTTGCCTTGCGATAGGTTCGGCCATGAATCGGTCGTACAGTATCCGCTCGTGGGCGGCGTGCTGGTCTATTATGTAGAGCCGCTCGCTATCCTCAACCAGTATAAACAGGCCAAAAACACGGCCCACATAACGTAATTTTGCGGCGGCTGTTTCCGTGGCGGCGGCGGGGCTTCTTTCGGCGGAATCTTCCGCCGAAAGAAGCCCGCTTTCTTTGCCGCGCCCCGGCAGCGGCGCAAAACCGTACTCGCCTGAAAGTATGCGGTCAAGCGCCGCGCCGTCGTCCCGCCCGCCGCCTGACTGAGGATCGCGCCTCGGAGGAAAATTCCCGCCGCCCTGTCCAGACCTTTCAAACAAAAATGTCTCGCGGCCTGTTTCCGTCTGCTGCCGGTTAAGGCTTATATGCCGGAAAAAAGACCGCAGAGCGGTGGTGATTTCGTGGTGTATGGTGGACGAATCGGCAAAACGCGCCTCGCGTTTTGCCGGATGTATGTTAAAATCGGCTTTGGACGGGTCAACTTCAAGAAAAATCGCCCCTACAGGGTGTACGCCGTTCGGAAAGCATCCTTGCGAGCCGTATTCTATTGTCTGAAGCAGCGAAAAGTCGTTGATACGCCTGCCGTTTGCGAATATATACTGCTTGCGGCGGTCAGTTCTGTACAGTTCGGGGCCGCCTACCACGATTTTTACCGAAAAATCTTTACCAGAGGCCGCAATTTCGTGTAAAAAGTGCTCGTCGCTGCCGCTTAGGACGGCGGCGGCAAAACGTTTTTTGAATGGGGCGTTATCGCCGTTAACGGCGGGCAAAAACAGTTTCAGCTCGCCGTCCCGCAAAAACCTGAAGTTAATGTTTGGGAAGGGCAGCGCCTTGTCTATGAAGGTCTGCATACATAGGCCGCCCTCGCTGCCCTCCCGTTTCAGAAAACGCTTGCGGGCCGGTATCGTGTCGAACAGATTTTTCGCGCGGACACTGCTGCCGCGTGTCCGCCGCGCCGGTTCCGGCGTATAGGCTTCCGGGCAGATCGCGCCGTCGGAGGGCCCTGTCAGGAGCCGCCACGCTTTAAGTCCGTCGGGGCTGCTTACTATCTCAAGCCGTGCGACCGCCGCCGCCGCCGCTAGAGCCTCTCCCCGAAAGCCCAGCGTCGAAAGCCTGTCCAGATCGGCAAGGCCCCGTATCTTGCTTGTCGCGTGGGTAAGGCAGCATAGCGCGATGTCTTCCCGGTCCATGCCGCAGCCATCGTCACTTACCTCGGTACAGGCTATGCCGCCCCGGTCTATCGATACATCTATATTGACGGCCCCTGAATCTATCGCGTTGTCCATAAACTCACGCACAAGGGACGCGGGACGATCGATAACTTCCCCCGCGGCAATTTTGATTGCCTCATCCGGGACTAAAATCTGTATTTTGTTCATTGTCGCGGGGACTTGAGGGTAAGCGCGGTTCCGCCCGCCTGGAGCGGGCGGAACCACATCTTTACGCCGACTTTGCCAGCATGATAATTTCGGGCGGTTGAAACTTTTCAACCGTGTCCCGCGAAATTACGACACGCTTTTGACCCGGCTGGGAGGGAAGTTCGAACATTATGTCTATCATCAGACGCTCCACGATGGCACGCAGCCCGCGCGCTCCGGTCTTCTGGCGGATCGCGGTTTCGGCTATCGCGTTGACCGCATCTTCTGTAAACTCAAGCTTGACATCGTCAATCGCGAGCGAGGCCTGGTACTGCTTCACGATAGCGTTGCGCGGCTCCGTGATGATGCGTTTTAGGTCTTCTATCTTGAGTTCATCAAGGCAGACGGTTATCGGCAGGCGGCCTATGAATTCGGGAATCATGCCAAAGTGGATAAGGTCGTCCGGGTGCAGGTTTTTGAACAGTTCCTTGACGCTTTGATTCTTTGAATCGCGGCCTTCCGCGCCAAAGCCTATAGGATGCTGCACGACGCGCCGTTCGATGTACTTGTCCAGTCCGACAAACGCGCCGCCGCAGATAAACAAAATATTTGTAGTATCAATCCGTATCATCTCCTGATTCGGATGCTTGCGTCCGCCCTGCGGCGGCACCGACGCGACGGAACCTTCGATTATCTTTAACAGGGCCTGCTGGACACCCTCGCCCGAGACATCACGTGTAATCGACACATTTTCGCCTTTGCGTGAAATTTTGTCGATTTCATCTATATATACGATGCCCCGCTCGGCGGCAGCTATATTACCGCCCGCGTTCTGGATCAGCTTTAGCAGTATGTTTTCAACATCCTCGCCGACATAGCCCGCCTCGGTTAGGGTTGTCGCGTCAACTATCGCGAAGGGCACCTTGAGTTTGTGTGCCAGCGTCTTGGCCAGCAGCGTTTTTCCCGTACCGGTAGGACCTATCAGCAACACGTTAGACTTCTCTATCTCCACATCATCAGGATTGTTGGCCGGATTCGTGATGCGTTTGTAATGGTTGTAAACGGCTACGGACAGCGCCTTTTTTGCGTCATCCTGTCCGATAACAAACTGATCGAGATACTCTTTTATCTCCCTGGGGCGCGGAATGTCGCCTGTAAACTGAGTCGAAAGGTCGCGTTCGCCGTCATTTAGAATACGCCTGCAAACCTCAACGCACTCGTCACAGATATAAACATCCGATGGGCCTGCTATTAGCCGCCGCGCCGTGTCACCGCTCTTTCCGCAAAAGGAACAACTCCGTTCGGAATTACTGGAATTACGCAATCTTGCCATGATCCCCCCTCGTTAAAACCTTATCAACAACGCCATAAGCCACCGCATCTTCCGCGGACATATAAAAATCCCGTTCCATGTCGGAAGCTATTTGCTCTGCCGGTTTACCCGTATGTTTTGAAAAATAATCTATCGTCATTTTCTTGAGCCGCAGTATTTCCTTTGCCTGTATGCCGATATCAAGGGCCTGGCCCTGGGCCCCGCCCCAGGGCTGGTGAATCAGTACTCGCGATGACGGCAAAACCATGCGTTTGCCATTTGCGCCGCCGGTAAGGATAAGCGCGCCCATGCTGGCAGCCTGCCCTACACAGATCGACTGAACATCACATTTTACATACTGCATCGTATCGTAAATCGCAAGTCCGGCGGTAACGGAGCCGCCGGGGCTATTGATATAAAGACTTATGTCTTTTTCCGTATCCTGTCCGTCAAGAAACAATAACTGGGCGACAACGAGGTCCGCCGTTAAATCGTTTATCTCACCGTCAAGAAAAACAATACGATCTTTGAGCAGACGTGAATAAATATCGTAGGAACGTTCCCCCATGCCGGATTGTTCAACAACGATGGGTACAAGGCTATTCATTTTTTCATGCATAATTATAATCTAAGAATTTATCTCAAAAATATCCATAAGATTCACTTTTCTACCGGGTTTTATCGTGTTTTTTTCCAGTAAGAGTTTATTCAACATATCATGCTTAATGTCGCTGATAAGATATTCATTTACTTCACCATCCATTTCGTACTTTTCTTTCACCTCTTCAAACGAGGTTCCCGATTCTTCCGCGATATTTTCATAGTTTCTTTCCAATTCCTCCTCAGATACCTCAATATTCAACTGCTGTATCAGTTTGTCTCTGACCAATGACGCCTGAATTCTTTTAACAGCTTCCAGTCTGCGCGTTTCGTCTTTCATCGCCTCCTGAGCAAAACGAGTCGTATCCGCGTTCTGAATATTAAACATCCCGAATGCTTGCCGCAGTGAATTGAACATTTCTATAGCAATCATTGACTCCGGTATGGACGGAGGATTCTGCTCAACTATCTTTTCGATGATTCTATTGATTTTGATCCTTTCCAGGCGCTCTTCAAGATCTCTTTCAAGGTTTTTCCGTATATACTGTTTTAAGTCCACTATCGCTTGAAAACTTTCGTCAATATCCTGGACCAGTTCATCGTCATCCGGAATCTCCCGCCGTTTTAAAGCTGTCACCGTAACGCGAATCTGCTTTGTTTTACCGGCCAACTCATCATCAGAATCTTCAGGATATGTTTTTTGAATATCCCGCGTTTCATCTTTTTTCATGCCGATAATTTCATCATCAAACTTAAAAAAATTGTGTCCTGATCCCAGCGTGAATGTAAAATCTTCCCGTTTTGATGATGGAATTTCCCCGCCTTTTTCATCGAGCTCGCTGTAATTCACCGTAACGACATCGCCATTTTCCGCCGCCTCGTCATCTTCCTTGTCCATAACGATGGCATTACGTTCACGAATCTGATTCAGTTCGCGTTCAACATCGGCATCTGTAAGCTCGGCGGTTTCCACTTCAACATCGAGCCCTTCCCACTGTCCGACCGTAACCTGAGGCGCCACATCGTATTTAACCGAAAAAACAAGTTCTGATGAAAGATCAAGTTTAGGTTCGCCTTCAACCTTGGGGTCAGAATACGACAGCGGGAGGGCGTCTTTCGGAAAGTATTCACTTTTGATGGCTTCATTCACGGTGTCCGCGATGATAGAGTTGAGCGCGTCTTCCTGAAGCAGTTTGCCCAACTTGCGTTCAAGCACGGAAATAGGTGCTTTGCCCTTGCGAAAACCCTTTATCTGCATATCTTTTGCAAAATCGCCGACAACTGTGTTGTACTTTGCACACAATTCTTCGTTGTTATAGGTAAAAGTCAGCTTGACCGCCGAATTCTCCAGATGTGTGATCTCTTGTGTTACCGCCACGATACCCTCTTAAAATTTGTTAAAATAGAGCGGGAAACGGGAGTCGGACCCGCGACATCCACCTTGGCAAGGTGGCGCTCTACCACTGAGCTATTCCCGCGTTCGCATAATCAATTTATACAGGATTGCAAAAAAACTGTCAAGGGTGGCCCGCGCCGCCTCTGGGATATGCGTCCGCGCAGGCTGCGCCCCGGCGCATTTGCCCTCCACGTACCCGTTCAAAAATCAGAAAAGCGGTCGCTTCAGCTTCCGGCGAAATATCTTGGGAAGCACTGATTTATGCGAGTGCGCATAAATCGGTGCTACTTTAATGTCGTATTTGCGCAATGAAATGAGCAAATACATAGGGTAACGATGATTGGCCTCAAGTTAATCAGCGTTACCCTTGTGATACCGGAGATCTCGTTGGGCGCTTAATAAGTGCTTCCAACAGTAGCACCCTGCTGCTTATCCTATCGATCAGGGCGGAAATAGTGCCGGTAGACGTACCGTCGGCTGTATATTTCAGAACGCCACCCGTTACTGCTAAGCCCGACGGCAAAGCGGCAAGGCCGCAAACGGATATACCCGCGTATTTAAAACCGCTGGCGGCGTATTTTAAAGGCGGCTGATCACCCTGGCCGCCAACTGTTGCTTTTTTTGCATTTATATGTTCTAATAGTTGGTGTAAAACAATAGGGTTGTTTGGAAACTTCAGTTTTCGAACAACTGCCATAAAAAAACGCGGTTTTGTCGAACCTTAGGTTCGCAGGCTCTTTGCCTGAAAAACCGCAAGACTGTGAGACAACCAACCGGGTTGTCGAACAAGTCTAATATGTTTTCTGAATACAGGTGTTGAAATGAAAAAAAGGCTTATCTTACCGGCTCTGATACTTCTTTCCGCGGCGACTGTTTTTGCGCAGAATGACCTTAAAACGGTAGCAACCGTAACATTGACAAAAACAGAACCAATCACTGTCAAAATGCTGAAAGAACAAGTCCGTCAGATGGAGTCGGCTCTGGGGAGGCCCCTGGATGCGGGCATGAGACGCGAGGTACTGAGCAGCATGATAAACGAGAGACTTGCGCTGCAGGCAGCGGAAAAAGAAAAAATCACCGTTACCGACGCGGAAGTGAATCAACAGTTCAACGAACTGCGCTCCCAACTGGGCCAGATGCTGGGACGCGCCCCGACCGACGCGGAGTTTAATGACGCTATCAGGCAGCAAACCGGCATGGAACTGTCCGTATACCGCGAACAGGCAAAAAAGGCGCTTACGATACAGAAATACCTTATGGCAAAAAAACAGGATGTGCTGCGCTCAATAAAGGAACCGACAGAAGCGGAAATTGCAAAGGAATACGACATTAATTCAACCGATCTGGTGCAGCCCGAAACCGTGGAATTTTCCGCAATTGTTTTTCCGGTCGCAAACGACGCGGAAAAAAACAAAAAGAGGGAAGAAGCCAACAAGATGGCGCGGGAGATCAATAACAATCCGGAAAATTTTGACGATAAACTACAGCGCGGCAAATCACCCAACGCCGGTTACAACGTATCGCAGCGGGGCATAATACAAAAAAACGCTACGGGTCAGCAGCAGGTAGGACAGGCCTTTTTGGAAGAAGCCCTTAAACTGGAGCAGGGCAAGATTTCAAAAGTGCTTGAAATACCTTCGGGCCAGGCCAGGGGCTACTATATCATCAAAATTGCCCACAAATACCCAAAGAAATTCCTTACGCTGGAAGATACCCACCTGCTATACGGTGAAACGGTCAGGACGGTGTTGAGGGAAACTATTATGCGGAAACGTCAACAGGAAGTTATAACACAGGCTCAACAGGAACTCGTAAACGAACTGAGAAAGGGCAATCCTTACAAAATCTTTGAAGAGAATCTGAACTACTGAAATGTCCAGGAGGAAAGGGCGTGTGCTGGCATTGGAAGCTCTATACGCATGGGAAGCTGCCGGCACACCCGTAGATGAGCTGCTGGACTTCCCCTGGGCGGACGGCGAAAAACTCAAGGACATGGGGGAGGAAGCGCTCGTATTTCCCCGCGCGCTGGTCGCCGGCACAATAGAAAATATAGCCGTCATAGACAAAAGAATTCGTTCAGCAGTACAGAATTGGGACTTTTCCCGTCTAAAGCGCGTCGATCTTGCTATAATGCGCCTCGGAGTCTACTCCCTGCTCTTTCAGAAAGATATACCCGCCTCCGTTACCATCGAAGAAGCGGTAAAATTATGCATTGATTACGGCGTTGACGATTCTTTCAAGTTTGTAAACGGCGTACTGGACAGCATCAGCAAGAGCTTGAACGCTTAAGTCTACAAAATTCATAATTAAAATGAGCCTGTTCCAAAACTTGACTTCTACAAGTTAAAGAGAGGGCAGCCGCCCCCTGCGGCCGGGCCAAGGTACATCGGACCTTTGGTCCGCGCCTATCCCCACTACAGGGGCTCCGCCCTGATATGCACTAATTTGGATTTGGCAAACCGTCGGATTAATGGTATACTGTAAAAAACACCGGAGCTTTGTAGTATGCGATAGACCTACATACCATGACCAGCGACACGTTCAAAATTACCAAAGAGGAGACGGGCGAAACACTGAGTAATTTCGATTTCAGATGTGGCGATTTGGTAGTTGCGGACCGGGCTTACGGGACATTGAAGGGGATGAAGCACTGACTGAACCGCAGTGCGGATTATATCCTGCGCCTGCGTACGGGCGTTTCGCCGCTTACGATGAAAACGGAAATAAGTTTGATATTGCCGGGGTATTCGCGGGACTGAAATGAAAGTTCGTCCCGACAGCATTGATTATAGCGGCGGAATAAGCGCTTACGAAAAGGTATTCCGCTTTTCTATGCTGATTCATGGTCATACGATAACATACCCTAAACAGGATTTTTCACAGTGGGGTTTAATACACAGCCGCAAGCTTGTTTGCGCGCTTGCCGTGCGGAGGCTCATTATCCCGAAGACAGGTTCTACCATCTCATTCATATTCTTATATATATTCCTGCCTTCCGCCGTCTTTAGCCGCCTCGCCATCTTGTTCCTTCACCGTCGCCCCGGACACTGCTTCAGGCGGCGCCTCTTGTCCCTCACCATATTTCACTCCGCTGTCGAGTGGCTCCCCCGGCAGATATGACAGCCGCCTAAGGCGACGCTCACTCCTCTTAAATCATCGCACATGGAAAAATTCTGCTGTAACCCTTCCGGAAATTTGACGCGCGGTCTTGCAAAGAAACCTGATATACGATACTCTACTAAGTATTAATAACGTGGGGATATAAATGTTTTCAGAAACATCCCTCTAAGTTTAAAGGGTAGGTACCCGATATTATACA
>JAITAE010000218.1 GCA_031284295.1 Spirochaetaceae bacterium | reverse complement strand
ACTGATGAACAGATGTTAGAGATAAAACTACGGGGGGACAAATTCCACAAGGATTGGAATTATACTCTACAACCTTCGGTACTCAATATGTAGTGTTTATTTTGGGGAGAGCCCTTAATATATAGTTTCCATAAGTCTCAAACTCACTAAATCCTGAACTTTGTATATCCTCCTTTTCTATCGCATACATAATTTTCTCATAAAATTTTATTCCGTTCAGTATTTTATTCCGTTCAGTATTTTATTATTTTCAATTTTTGCTAACATATTTAACATACAATCTTTATTTATCATCATATGCTCGGCAATAAATGATTTGTTTATTGGCGAAGCCAATATGGTTTAATACCCCGGAGCTTGCTCCGGCTGAAATTGGCAGTATAATGAGGGGATGAGTAAACTTATACGGAAGGAACATAACGCAAGTATAATCATGTACCACATAGTATGCCCTGCAAAGTATAGAAGAGCAGTAATAACGAAAGAAGTTGATGAAAAGCTCAAAGAAGTATGTCGGGAGATAGAAAAACGGTATGAAATAAGATTTCTTGAAATCGGGACCGAGAAAGGCCACGTGCATTTTCTGGTGCAATCGGTGCCAAGCTACAGCCCTTCGGAGATAGTACAGAAAATAAAAAGTATCACGGCGCGGAAAATATTTGAAGCACATCCGGAAGTAAAGAAAGCGTTATGGGGAGGGGAATTCTGGACAAGGGGGTATTATATAGGGACAGTAGGAGAGCATGGGGACGAAGAAGTAATAGGAAGATAGGTAAGGAATCAAGGCAGGAAGCCGGAAGAATATGAAAAGGTATATGAAGATAAAAAGTTTGCATTCCTTGGGATTGCCAATATCAGGGAAATGTTCGATTTTGTGGGTCAAGTTTAACCCGGCAAGACCGGCAGGCAGACTGCCCCGACAGCCCTACCGGATAAGCAGGGCAGAGCGCAACGGGGTGACACGGGCCGCCGAACCCTACTGTCATCCTCGTCGCTTAACGCCAGGAACTATCGTATAAATCAGCATTGCCCTAAGCAAGCGGCGCAAACGTTACACGTTTGCGCCTGACGCTGGAATCCGCTGGGGTGGGGTCATATTTCTGTGCCGCAAGCGCGTATAACATCGTCTTCGCAGGAACGCATCGCAAGAATTGTTTTTTCAATAAGTTTGTCCAATTCCCAGCCCAGCATCGCCGCGCCGCGTTCTATCACATCGCGCGAACAGCCGGCCGCAAAGTTAAGTGATTTGTATTTTTTTTTGACGGATTTTACTTCTATGTCTTTGACACTTTTTGAAGGACGTATTATAGCGGCGGCCCATACCAGGCCAGTTAATTCGTCGGCGGCGTACAGTACCTTTTCCATCTCGTGTTCGGGCTTTATGTCAACGGTCAATCCATAGCCGTGGCTGCAAACCGCGTGTATAAGAGCCTCGTCCGCGCCGCCCGATCGTAACAGTTCGGCGGCCTTGATGCAGTGTTGATCGGGATACATTTCGAAGTCAATATCGTGCAGGAGTCCCGCGTTTCCCCAAAATTCAAGGTCGCCACTGTAACCAAGATCGACGGCGTACCATTTCATAACACCCTCCACCGTTAGCGCGTGTTGCAGATGGAACGCGTCTTTGTTATACTGTTTGAAAAGTGCCAACGCGCGTGAGCGTGGCATAGCGCATGGCAAATTTTCTATCATGCGTCCAGAATAACAAAAATGGAATTAAGGGGGAAGTGGTTTGCCATGAAAATTTTACATACTTCAGACTGGCATCTGGGCGCTATGCTTCATAACGAGGACCGAAAAGAGGAACATAGACAGTTTTTATCCTGGCTTTTAAAAACAATAAAAACAGAATGTATCGATGTGCTTGTCGTGTCGGGAGATATTTTTGATGTGTACGCGCCTTCCGCCGCCGCCCAAAAGCTGTACTATGATTTTCTTGCCGGCATCATCAAAATGGGGGATGAACCGGAAGTTTTTATCATTGCCGGCAACCATGATTCACAGCATTTTCTGGGAGCGCCCTCCGATATACTTTCAAAACTCAAAATTCATGTCGTTTCCACGGTTGATACCGAAAAGCCTGAAAACCTTATTTTTGAAATCAAGGATAATTCCGCAAGGACGGCGTTGACGGTCTGCGCTATACCTTTTTTGCGCGAAAAAGACCTAAAATTGAGCGGCGGCGCCCTAAAACCGGAGGACGATGATTCGCTTTCCGCGCGGTACAACAGGGCCACCGCGGCTTTTTACCATAAGGTGTACGGTATCGCAAAAACAAAAAATGCGCCCGTGCTTATGACCGGACACTTTTATCTTGATGGCAGCCGGCAGTCCGATGATTATTCCGAGCGTACCCGGGAAGTCGGCAACATGCGCGGTCTGCCCGCCGGCCTGCTGCCCGAAGCGGATTACTACGCGCTTGGGCATCTGCATAAAAACCAAGCGATAAATGAAAAAAACCATATTCGTTATTCAGGCTCGCCGCTGTCTATGAGTTTTAGCGAGGCGGGAGATACAAAGTATGTGATTATTGCCGTATTTGGCGCGGATTCCGCCGAAACAAAACCCGTCATTCAGTTAAAAGAAATACCGGTTTGGCAGGAACTGCGGCAAATAAGCGGTTCACCGGACGCGATACTGGATGAATTTCGCGGCATCAAAGCGAGCGGAAGGAAAGTATGGATAGAGATTCAGGTTACAGATTACGATGGCAATCTTTACGAATTTTGGAACACGCTTGAAAAGGAGGCGCTGGTCGCGTCGCCCCTGGAACTGCCGCTTGCGGTGGTGGAACTGCCGCTCGAGCCTCCGTACAAGATTCTCGTAAGGCAGGATATGCGCGTCCGCGGGAGCGCGGACGACTGGCGTGACAGTGATGAAAGCGGCGATCTTTCGTCGCTTGATCCAACCGCGGTCTTTCAGAAATTTATGCAGGAACAAAAAATAACCGCGGAACATGCCGAGGTCTTTATGAAGATGTTTAATGAACTGTATAATGACGTGATTGTAAATGAAAACGGCGCGGCGGACATATAAGGCATGAAAATACTTAATTTAGCTTTAAAAAATATCAATTCCCTTGCGGGCGAATGGAAGATTGATTTTACAGACACTGCTTTTAACAACGGTCTGTTTATTCTACACGGCGCGACGGGCGCCGGTAAAACATCCATCCTTGACGCGCTCTGCCTTGCGCTTTACGGTAAAACATCAAGGCAAAATTCCTTCAGCAAAACACAAAATGAAGTGATGGCAAATGGAACATCATCATGCTTTGCGCAGGTGGAGTTTGAAGCCGGCGGCGAACAGTACCGTTCATACTGGGAACACAAAAAAACAAAAAACGGAATAGCTTTTCAAGGCGGCTGTACGCGCCGTTTTTACCGGCTGGGAAGCGGCGAAACCGTTCTTGCGGAAAAAATCGGCGAAGTTAATGAAAAAATTGTTTCTGTCCTTGGAATGGATTTTGACCAGTTTACCAGCGCCGTGCTTCTGCCTCAGGGGAAATTTGATTCTTTCCTGACTGCCGAAAAAAAACAACGGTCCGAAATTCTGGAAAAAATAAGCCGTACACAAATATACTCAAAGATAGGCGCGGCCGTTCACAGGCGGCGAAACGATGAATATGACAAGCTGGATTCGTTAAAAGATAAAATTGAAGAAATCATTGTCGCTTCACAGACCGAAGAGTCCGCGTTACGTGAAAAAATAATAAAGTGTAAAATCCTGCTCGAAGAAAAAAAAGCGGAAGCCGTGAGAGCGGATATACAGTTAAGGCTGTACGAGGAACACAATAAATTACAGAACGAAATAAATATTCTGGACAACAGGATAGATGACCTGAAAAGAACCGCCAAAAACGAAAAAGAAAGATTTGCCCGGCTTGATCAGGCAAAAAAGGCCGGGGCCATAGCCGATACGGTTTTACAGTTTGATCAAACAAAAAACGAAAAAGAAAGACTGGAGTCCGAAATACAAAAAATAAAAATCGATCTTGAAGGGACAAGAAAAATCTGCGCCGAACTTTTGCCACAAAAAAATGACGCCGAAATGGAAAATGAAGCTGCCGGAAAAGATATGGCCGAAAATGAACCCAACATCAAAAAAGCGCGGGAAATTGATGTACGCATTCATGAAACAGAAAATAATATTTCCGATAAGCGTAAAAAAATACAATATCTTGCGAAAATAAACGATGAACTCGGCGCGGATCTCGCGGCGGCCTCCGAAAAAAATATAAAACTACAGGAAAGTCTTAACGGGTTGAAAACAAAAATGGCGGGCTTAAAGGAGGAGACCGCAAAAAACAGGGCTATCTATGACGATATTGGCGAAAGTATAAGATCCCTTTCGGTATTTTCATCAACAGCATCGTTTGAAGAAAACCGAAAATCGTTGCGCGGCGGGGAACCTTGCCCGCTCTGCGGTTCTGTTGAACATCCTTTCTGTGATGATCAAGCCGGCCTGATTGAAAATCAGGCAAAATTGAAATCCATGCAGATGGAAAGCGTTAAATTGAAGCGGGCGATAGCGGAAGCTGAACGTGCGCTTGAAAAATTTGAAAACGAAAAATCGCGGGCCGAGGCTGAACTGTCAGGTTTTGCGGCAAAAACAGCCGCGAATCAGACCGCACTAAAGAGCAATAACGAACAGGAACGGACTTTGCGGGACGAAGCCGAAATTTGCGAAAAACAAACCGCCGAGCTGAAAGCTTGCCGCGCCGCCCTGGTTGCGGTGAAAGACATCGATCAGTTTGAGCGCAGCCTTAAAGAGAGGCAGGTCACTTCCGCGGCGAACCTGGCAAAAATAGACAAGCGCCTGTCGGACTATACGCGGGATACCGAAAATCATGAACGCTTGCTGGCGGAAAAAGACGGACAGTACAGGATTTTGCTGCTGACCTTTGAACAAAAACAAAATTCCATGGAGGCGGCCTTCGCCCGGCAGGGCTTTGATTCGCATAAAACCTGGAGTGAATTCAACTGGGGCGCGGAAAAAATAATGGAAACGGAACAGGCTAAAGCCCGGCTTGAGGCCGAATTAAAAAGTACCGAAGCGCAGAAAACAAAACTAACTGATACGCTGCTGCAATTACCGCCGCTGCCGGACAGGAAGTACGAGGATATTGAACTGGAGAGGCATAATATTTCCGCGGCCATTGAAGAGACCAACAAAGAAATAGGCGGTATGGAAAAACAACTTGAAATAAACGATCACAACAAACGACGAAGGGCGACATTTGAAAAAGAAATCGGCGCGCAAACAGAAATTTGCGGCAGATGGAAATGGATGGATGACTGGGTAGGCGGCGCGGACGGGTGGAAATTCAAAAATTATGTTCAGGCGCTTACATTAAAATCACTGATACATAACGCGAATGCCTATTTTCTGAGTATGAGCAGCCAGCGCTATATGATGTTTTGCCGGGAAAGCACAGATGAGTTGCTGCCGGTAGTTGTTGACAGGCATCAGGGGTCCATAGAGCGCAGCATAACGAATCTGTCGGGCGGCGAACGCTTCATGCTGTCACTGTCGCTCGCGCTCGGACTCTCGAAGTTGAATTCGTCAAAACTCAGCATAGACTCGCTTTTTCTTGACGAAGGCTTCGGTACGCTTGATAAAGAAAGCCTTGAATTGACGATAAATATTTTAAACGGCCTGAAACAGCACCAGGGAAAACTGACTGGAATTATCTCCCATGTCGAAGAACTGCACGAGCATATAACGGCGTGTATTGAGGTTATAAAAACAGGCGGCGGTAGAAGCCGGCTGTCCGGCTGCGGGGTTTCAAGGTTGACGTAAATTAAAAGGAATGAAGTTATGTTGGTTCAAAAATATGCCCCGGTAGAATATATACGGGGATTAAAAGTAGGCGGTTTTTATAGGAACAGCATTATCACATTGGTTAAAAAAAAGGAAAGGACCATACTGTTTATGACCAGTAACGGCAATATGTATAATGCGCACTATAAAAATAATTATTACAATGTGTTCCAGAATGAGAGGCACAAAAAAAAGGTTTTAAAGCAGCAGGTCAATGAAATATTCAGAATGTATGGCTACAAAAAACTAAAGATACCCAAAAACCTCGAGAGCGGACAGCCCGGCCCCGCGGCAAAGGGAGATTCATTGTCCCGCCCGCCTGCCCCTAAACCGGAGTGAACAGAGTTTTGAAAGAATAAAAGCGGCAAGCCCCACGATTGTGAATATATGCCACATGGCGTTGCTTTCTTCACGGAAAACCCATTCGCCGTCCGTCATACCGTCCGCGTTGATCAGTCCGGCAAGAAAGGCGGCTGCGCCGGTGTTGCCGTCTATGAAAGTGCCGCCCGTCCGTTCCGCGGCGGCGGAAAGCACATCCTGCCGCAGGTAACTGGTAATGGCGGCGGGCGGCTTCCCGCTTGAATTAACGGTTTCAAACGAGGCGTCTTCCGGTACGGGAGCCCCGTAGACCGAGCCTGAGCCGACAGTAAATAATGTAATATTCTGTTCCCGCAGCCGTTCAAGCGCGGCCTGAAGGGAACCCGACAATGCCTCGCCGTCGGAAAACAGCGCCACATACCGTGCTGATGGAAAGTTATCCTGAAAGGCACCGGCGGCAGCGTCAAGTATTTTTTCCAGATTCGTGCCTCGGGAAGTTATCGCAAGGCTTGTAAGGCTGTCTAGCAGGGCAAGTACCGCCTCAGAATCATCGGTAAGGGGTATGGCAAGTATGGCCTCCCCCTTACCCAGCGCCGCGCCGAAACGTATGTTTTGCGGAGCCGCCCTATCGGGAAGCAGGTATTCAAGCAGTTTTTTTGCCGTGTAGATTGAACGTTCAAGCCGCGACGAAGACAGCTCGCCTCGTATGGCGGGCGCCGTCCCGTTAGTATCCCCCGCTGCCGCCTGCCGCCGCCCCGCGGCAGGCGGCAACGGGGCCGCATCCCTCACATTCATGCTGCGGGACAAATCAAAAGCGAGCACAACATCGGCGCCCCTGCGTAATTCCCGTACAAAATGTACACCGAAACACGGCCCGGCCAGTGCAAGGCACAGGCAAATGTAGAAAATTATAAACAGCAGGCACGAAGCGGCGTAACGCAGGCTCAATTCTACCCGTACCGGCAGCCTTTTCGATCTTTTTTTTCTGGTTTTACCTACATCGTCATAAAAAATGGTAGAAAGCGGTGCGGCAACTGAATAAATGCGAGTAAACCGTATTTTGTAATTGACCGCCATCAGTATAAGCAGCGGTATCAATGCATACAGCAGCAAAAGCATTGCGGGATGATCAAAAGTCATAAGGGCGCTCCAAGAAAAATTGTACGGAAAAAGCGTGAGGAGCAGGCAAGAATCAATGCCGCCATAATGATGTACCAGTGTATGCCCTGTTTACGGCTGCGGACGGCGCTACGGCTTACAACGGCCTCGGCCTTGTTCAGGGCGGCGAAAGCCGTCAAAAACGAATCACGGCTGGGCGCGTAAAGAAAAACCCCGCCGGCCGCATCGGCAATGGCGCGTAAGTTTTCGGAATTGTAACGCGATTCAAAGGACCCTGTACGGCGAATCTTCGTTACCGGATCAACATAATCTATAGGTATTTCGCCGGAACTGCCGACGCCTATCACGTACAACGCCGTCCCTTGCGCTTTCAGCGCCGCCGCCGCCGTTAACGGATGTATCGCGCCTGAGTTGTTCTCGCCGTCACTGATAAGAACAAGCGCCCTGTGTTCGGCGCCGGAATGTTCCAGATGGAGCGCCGCCAGCGCGAGCGCCGTACCCAGTGCCGTGCCGTCTCCCAACTCGCCGATAGAAAGCCGGTCTAGCCGGTCGAACAGAGCTTTACGGTCAACAGTCGGGGGGATTAGCAGGGCCGCATCGTTACCGATAGCGGCAAGCCCGATCGCGTCGGTGGGACGTACCATCGCAAAGTTTCGGATAAGCTCGCGCGCCGTATCAAAACGGTTCCTGCCGTTCATGTCTATACCGGCCATGCTGGGGCTGCAATCGAGCACAAAAAGAATGTCCGCGCCGCGATCAAGCCAAACCGTCTCGTTTTTGACCAATTGAGGGCCCGCCGCCGCAAACAGCAGCAGGCAGATGGTGATGTAGTCCAAAATCCGTGGAAACGCGGCAAAAAAGCGAAACCCTGCAGCCTGGGTAAACGAATCCCCGCCGGGCGTTCCCAGCGAAAAGGACAGCCGGAAAGCGCCGCGAACAAAACGCCGCGCCACAAAAACGGCAAAAGGCGCGGCAATAGCGGCAAGTACAAAAACAGGCCTGTCAAACGCTAACATCGTATCGCCTCATTTTCAAAAACGGCAGTTAAAAGGCCTCGCGCCGTTTTTAGCCGTTCTATTAACATAGCCCCTTGTACAGGTTTCCCACCGCCCCGAAGCGGCTCTCCAATACATCACAATAATAAGTGAATGAAGCTTGATGATATTAAGCAATAATTAACCAATAACATTAGATTGTCAATGCAAGCCCGCCGGGCGGGGCGGGCGGTCAGTCGCCTTTAGTATACGGAGAGGATTCTCTTCAATAATTCTTGCCATACGTGGAGTTTGCGTCGCAGGCACTACGCGCTTGCGACGCAAACTCCAGCCGTGCCGGGTGACCGGTTTAAGTTAATCTCGTTACCGGGGGCCCTTCCGGTTTCCAGAAATTTTCTCCCTGTGAAGGACAACCTGCCAGGTAAACTCGTTTGCACGGCCTCCGGCCCCGTCGAACCGGAGTATCCTTTTTCTCCGGTAATTTAAATCGTAGCATTTCACTTACAAACCTACTACCAAAGTTGACTCCCAGCCGCCTAGGGCAACGCTGATTAACTTGAGGCCTCGCCAACTTCGTTGGCGCATCATCGTTACCCTAAGGAGCAAGCTCATTTCATTGCATAAAACAAGTATTTAATCTGTTTTGCCTGACGCTTTGCATCCTGCTTAACCCATTAAGGAAGGAGTGTCAACTTCGTTGACATTCGCATCAAAGTAGCACTTTTTATACGCACCCGCATAAATCAGTGCTTTCCTAGCAACCGTCGCACTTCATAACAAAATCCGCGATGGTAATTATCGCTATATATCTTGTGTAATTCATATCGAAAACCACTGCTGTCCGGTTTAAGTAGATAAAAAAAGAAAAAGCTTGTATTTCGGTCTTTGAGATGGTATAAGAGAATTATTATAACCCTATATACCACCATAAGGAGCATTATATATCAGAAGGAAATACAAGCTATGACCACTTATACCACAGTGTTAGCCGGTTTGTTAAGCCCCCTGAGCAGATCCGATTTTGAAAAGGCCGTAAAGAGGGCCCTCAGGCGGACAAGGGAGCGAGAATTCTTTCAACCTTTATTTTCTTCAAACAGATAGTGTATGGGCAGCTTACCGGATGTTGCGGACTAAAGTCCGAAGCGTTCGAGAGATAGAAAACTTTCCACTTTTCACTTTCCACTTTCCGCGACGCTATGGAAAAACGGGACTGCCATGTTCTTGAAGATGCGTTTCATATAGTTGTAGACAAGGCGCAAGGGATTGCGGGAAAGATGAAGAAACTGTTCAAGGCGCCCTTGCGGATAATTGACGCACCGGTCATTTCAGTATGCCTTAAAAGATACGACCGGGCGAAATACTGTAAGGCAAAAGTGGCGGTGAAACCGCGTCTTAATCTGGGGTGGGGTGGGGTGGGGTGAGGTGGGGTGGGTGGTATGTTGATTATAAATCCTTATATACTATAGACTTACAAGGGTCAAACTTCGTAACCCAGATGAAGAGCGACGGGGCATATAAACGGATAAAGAACAATCCGCATGAAAAGGACGGGGCTGTCATCTCTGATGTGCGAATAAAGCTAACGGGAGCGCAGACGAAAAGGCATTACCCTAAAGCGATACGAAAGATCAAGTATTATGACAAAGAATACCATCATACGAATGAATTTATCACCAACAATATGGAGATGGGGGACGGGATATCACGGACATATACCGGAGGCGGTGGCAGGTAGAATGATAAAGACAACCCTTAGGATAAGGCTGTTTGCCTTAGCGGTTCGCGACCTCCGTAAAACCGCCTGATTTTTCGAAGCGTTCTACGAATTCGACGATACCCTTGTATATGGCGTCCGCAAACTGTTCCTGCCCCTTGCCGTCCGTCATCAGCACGGCGTCA
>JAITAE010000041.1 GCA_031284295.1 Spirochaetaceae bacterium | reverse complement strand
AAAAACCAGGGAAGCACTGATTTATGTGGGTGCGTATTGTCAACATAGCTGACGCCCTTACTTAAACTTGATCCAAACTTCAGGTTTCTTACCTGTTTCAGGATAGTAGCCGGCGCTTTTGACTCGGTGTGGAAACAACGTATGATTCGGGACGCTCTACTGAACGCCGCCGTTTATACGGGCGCAATGTGGCGGAATACCGCAAGCGCGGTATGTAGATAGGTGGACGGCTATAGTGTTTCTACTCAGAAAAGTATAAGGAGAGAGAAGTCGCGGCAACGAAAGTTGCCGGCCCCTACGCTACAAAGCCTGCGGCTTTTCCGCCACCACCTCTGCGGGGGACGCAACGCCACCGGCATATAGCAAGGCAGAACTTACGGGGCCCGCCTTGTTGACATTGGCTCGAAACCGGGCCCCTTTGGGCAGCGCTGATTTATTCGCAATATCTGGTTTAATACCCACTTGCCGTGCTGAGGTTCATCGTTCCTCAGGCCGAGCCCGATGATGCCAACGGTCAAGAGATAATAATGACGGTGTAAACTTATAGACATTATCGTGAAAACCTTTACAGAAACCCTGTACGGATATGAATATTACGAGGAGATGGAGAAATTTAGGCGTCTAAAGCCATGTTTTTTCAAAAGTTTTCTGGAATTGCCCCACGGGATACCGGATGAATCGGCGTTTCGGCGGGGACTTCTTGTGCTATCTTTACGATGACGGATAAGTAATGTAGATTAAAAGTATGACGGACATTCACAATGACGTGCTCGAAGATGATGATTTTGATACCGTCCTCTCGCCGGATATTGATTTCGTAGGGACGCTAACTTTTGAAAAATCGTTTTTGGTACGGGGTAAAATAAACGGAGAGATTGACGCGGAAGGCATCCTGCTTATAGATGAGAATGCGTTGGTTGAAGCCGATATAAGGGCGGACAAAGTTATTATCAGGGGATCGGTGAAGGGGAATATTACGGCGGCGGGGCGAGTCGAGATTACCCTTACCGGCAGTCTGGAAGGTAATGTAAACGCGCCTGAGATCAACATGGAGACGGGCTGCCTGTTCAACGGGAACTGTACCATGACGAAAAAAACGCCGCAATGAAACCGCAATGAAAAAAATAAATTTCATCTTTTATTTTTTTATTGTTTTCTCCGTGTCGCTGAATGGGCAGACGAAACCCAACGCGCTTGTCGAGTATAGGGCCGGTAACTACAGCGGAGCGGAGGCGATCTGCCGTTCTGAAATAGCGGAAAACGGACAAAACATTGAAGCGCACGTGGTGTTGTGCTGGAGCCTTTTAAAACTGGGCCGTTTTGACGAGGCCCGGGCTTTCGGAGAAACAGCATTGGCCATGAATCCTTACGACGCGCGCCTGATCGAAATCATGGGCGAGGTTAGTTATTACAAGGGTCGAAACAACGCGGCCCTTAAATACTTCCAGGAATACATCAGCCTTGCCCCTGAAGGACAGCGGATAGACGTGGCTTACTACTACATCGGCGAAATATACATCAGGCTGGGGCGTTTCAGGTATGCCGACATCGCCTTGTCCACCGCGTTGCACTATTTGCCGGGAAACGCCCTCTGGCATTCCAGGCTTGCTTATGCGCGTGAAAATTCCGGGGAGCTTGCGGACGCGGCCGCGGCCTACGAGAAGGCCCTGGCCCTTGACCCGCAGCTTGCGGACGCCAGGCGCGGGCTGGACCGAATACACACGGCGCTCGGCGCGCGTTAACATTTTGGAAACATGCCTACCTTCCGTCGCGTTCCGGACATTGGGCTGTAAACTGAATCAGTGCGAGACGGAAACGATCGCGTCCGCCTTTACAAACGCGGGCTTTTCGGTCACGGACGATATAAGCGATGCCTGGCTCCTGGTTGTCAACACCTGTTCGGTAACATCGAAGGCGGAGCAGAAAGGGCGCGGGACAATCCGCGCCGCGCTTAGGCGGAACCCGTCCTGTCCGGTAATCGTTACAGGTTGTTACGCTGAAGTAGACAGGGCCGGCCTGGAAGCGCTGGACTCAGGCTCAACGGGGCGGCGCTTGTTTGTCATTCCGGGCGCCCAAAAAAGCCGTATCTTGGATATGCCCGCCATGCTTGCCGGTGAAGGGCTACGCGATAAAGCCTCCCTGCGGGAGGCTTTATCGCGTATTTGCGGCGGCGGAGCCGGCGGCAGCATGGCTGCTGCCGGCTCCACCGCCGCCGCTTTCCGCTTTGACGCCACCACACCCATACTGCATTCACGAGCCTTTTTGAAAATACAGGACGGGTGTGACAATTCCTGCGCGTACTGCCTGGTGCGCGTCGCGCGCGGCGCGTCGCGCAGCCTCCCCGCCGGGATGGTACTGGAACGGCTGCGCGTTGTGGAGGGGGCAGGCCTAGCGGAGGCCGTGCTAACCGGCGTGAACATAGGCCGGTGGAACGGCGCGGCAAACGGCGGCCTGCCGGAACTGCTACAAACCCTTGTTTCCGGCACAAAAGATGTACGCATACGACTTTCCTCACTTGAGCCGGACGTGTTTACGGAAGGCTTTTTCACCGTTCTCCAGAACACGCGCATCCTGCCGCACTTTCACATCTCTATTCAGTCGGGCAGCGCCGAAATCCTGAAAAGGATGGGGCGGTTTTACGAACCGGAGGCCGTACTGGGCGCGATTCGCCGGCTTAGAGAAATAAAAGACGATCCGTTTATAGCCTGCGACATCATAGCCGGCTTTCCGGGCGAAACGGACAGGCATTTTTCGGAAACATACGATTTTTGCGAGTCTGCCGCTTTCACTCAGATACACGTATTCCCGTTTTCAAGACGGCGCGGCACGGCGGCGTGGGACTATAAACCCCGCGTTCCAGAGCGCGAAGCCGAAAAAAGGGTAAGTATCCTTAAGAATTTTTCCGCTTTAAGCCGAAAAAGATATGTAGAGAGGTGGATTGGCAGAAAAACTGGTGGAATCTGCATATCGTTACCGGCACAGACCGCGGACCCTGCCGGGTTTGTCGAGATTTTGACTGATAACTATTTACGGGTTGGCGCACAGCCTCCACGCGTTTCAAGCTTCCCGCCGCAAAAAGGCCGGCGGCTTGAATGCGGAATCACCGCGCCTGCGGACAGCCACCGAGCAGTCTGCGAAACAGCGCCGCCCATTGACGCTTATGGTAAAATACTTGGGTGAAAATCATGCCTCAGACTGATAAAATTATCGATGAAAAACCGGATACTGTTACTCTTATGTTTTTTTTCAGCGCTGGCTGTTCATTCCCAGGAACTGCCGTCCGGCATAAGGCCGCTAAGCTTTCCTTTCGCGCGGGTCAACGCGCTTGGCGGAAACCATGTGGGTCTTGGCGCCAGTTTTTCCAGTCTGTTTGCGAACCCGGCGGCTTTTGCTGACGCGGAACCCCAGAAAAACTTTGCCGGAATATCGGTTGACGTGATAGACATCGATTTGATTTACAATCTGATATTCACCGATGATCCGATACCGGAAATGCGCAAATTGCTTAACAATCATTTCGAGGCGAACTTGGATTTAGGCGGACCATTCGCCTTTGGAGAAGTGGGCCGTAACTATGGCTGGGGGCTGTTCAACATTTCAAGGCTCAACATTACCTGGGACAGGCAGGCAATCTATATGCTGACCCCCACGTTAAGCGAAGAATTCATATTTGCCGGCTCATACGGTTTCAGCCTGTACAGGGGAGATACGGCGCAGCTTGATCTTGGCATTGCCGCAAAAATTTTCGTACGCATGGGATATATCTCAAAAACAATATATTTACATGAAATAAAATATATAGTAAACAACCTGGCGGAAATGCCGTTTGAACTCCAGCTTGGAACTGGTTTTGACATAGGTTTGCGCTGGACTCTGGCCGAATCTCTGTCATTCGGTTTTGTCCTGTACGATCCCTTCGCGCCGGTGCTGGTAACCGAGTACAGAACGGCGTCGCAGGTTGCGAATCAACAGGTGATGGCCCAGGGAACTGTTCAGGTAACGCCCCGCGCAAGCGCCGGAATTTCGTGGCGTATGGTATCACCGTTCTGGCATCGCTATTTTAGCGATATTACCCTGAGCGTTGACTATGTTGGCCTGCTGGAGAGTATGGCGGAAAATCCGCGCGACCCGCTTTTAAATATCGCGGCGGGTGTCGAAGTCCGGATGCTGGAAGTCTTTTCTGTACGCGGCGGGTTTTTTGGTATGCAGCCCGCGGCCGGCCTCGGCATTAATTTTACATTTATGACTATTGACCTCGCGCTTTATATGAAAGAATTGGGCATCTTTCAAAACGGTTATACGACAATGGCAATGACGATAGATATTTCATTCCACAAATAACCCCACCAGGACAGCCTGGCGGCCGCACCACTTTTCGCAGAGCCTCAAGATTATTCCGCACCGTGGCATCGTTAGGATTGATCTGTAACGCTTTCTCAAAATCCGCAATGGCGTGGTAATAATCCCCTTTTTCCCGGTCGGCGTTCCCTTGGTTAACGTAGAACTCCGCATCCTGCTGGGGCCGCTCGTAGGCGGCGTATTACGTCAAAGGCGCCGCGCAGCAACGGTACCTCCCCTGTGGGGATATGCGGCCACACAGGGGGCTGAACCCCGCAGCGCCCCGCCACCGTCTCGGTGAAGTTACTAAACCATACGTCGAATTCCGCGTCGTTTGCTAAACTTGACCCATAAATTTTCCCCTTTTCCGAAAAACTATGATATAATGATATAATGAACAAATACTAGGGAGGGCATTATGTCAGGAGGGGAAAGTTTCAATACGGCGGAAGAATTCGCGGATGTGGATTTCAACGAGGCAAGGCTGGAAAAGAGGTTTGTGCGGACGATGGAAACGCTGTCCAAGCAGCCGG
>JAITAE010000302.1 GCA_031284295.1 Spirochaetaceae bacterium | reverse complement strand
TTGACCGCCCGGACGATGCCAATGTAGCGGGTAACAAGCCCGTCCCAGCCGCCGTTCCCGCCCGTGTCATCATCTTTCTGCCCGAAAACTGTGTCGTCATAGAAGACAAAGTAGTCGTTAGCGTCCGGTATATAGCTTCCGGGGGAATATGTTTGATTGTGCGATCCTGCCGGGAACAGGTCGAGCTTCCCCGTCATCAGGCTGCTAAACTCCGGCCACTTACCGATACGGTAGCCGTCCAGCCTGCCCGTTCCCGCATAGTGAGAGTACCAGACGCCGGACATAGCATCAAGGATTGAGCCAAAACCGTCATCCCCTTTTTTGTAAGTTTGCGTTTTATCCGCGCCGCCCAGTAATCCGTAGAGTTCCTCGCAGCCTGTCAATACAAGGGTGCAGAGGAAAATTGAACAGATCAATGTCCGGTAAAAAGCCTTCATAAATTCGCCTTACTAGTGTTAAATTAAACCACCAATACGAATAATTTGTAAGTGGGCTGGGAGTCGTCCTTGCCATTTTCCAGGTCTTCACTGATACCCTCGTTCTTCCTATCAAGAATCATTGTAAGCTCGGCAAATAACCGGGACAACAACTTGACATACCTGTGTATTTAAAGCGGCTGGCCGCCCCACGTATTGAGAAAGAAGGATGTTTGTTGTATAACAAGGTATGCTTATTGAAGTTTCTTCTCCCACAATAAGGCGTAAAGAGATGGACGCCGTGCTTACCGTGCTTGTGGAGGAAAAGATAGGCCCCGGCGAGCAGGCCGAGCGCTTGATACAGGCCGCGAGGGAGCGGCTGCATTTTGATCATTGTCTTGCGTTGCGCAGCCCCGCTATCGCGTTATTCTTTGCGCTCAAACTGCTGGACATCCCGCCGCGCTCCGGCGTGGCGATCTCCGCGCTGTCACCAGCGTACTATGTCAGGGTGATAGAGGACTTGGGGTTAACGGCGGTTTTTTGCGATACAGGCGACGCAAGCGCCTGTATGGATGCCGAAACCATAGGCGCGGCCGTTGCGGGAGTCGCCTCTTCGGACGAAGCGGTACGGGCCGTCGCGCTACACCACACCCTCGGCTTCATGCCGGATATGGAAAGGGTGGACGCGCTGGGGATACCAATCATTGAGGATTGTTCCACCGCCTATATGAGCGGTTTGGGTGGAAAGAAGGCCGGCTCTTACGGCGTTTTTACGATACTCGGGCTAGAAGAACGGGATATGCTTACAAGCGGCGGGGGGGCCCTGCTTTACGCCTGTGAGCGGCGCAACGCGACGGCGCTTCGTAACGCCGGCGCACTGCCGCCGGAATATGGCCTTCCAGACATGAACGCCGCCATGGCCCTGGTCCAACTCAGGGAAACCGAAAAAAATCTGCAAAGACGGGCAAAAATCGCAGAACTTTATGTCCAGTCCGCCATGCGGCAGGGCCGTCACAAGATGTTTGCCCATCCTGAAAACTTTGAATACAACAACTATGCCTTTACGCTTGTCCTCGAAACTGGCATGAAGGATGTCAGCGCTTACGCAAAACGTAAGGAGATAGTCGTTGGAAACGCCTTTAGCAAGACGCCTGCGGCTTTGGGGCTGGTCAAACAGGACAGGTGCCCCGCCGCTTGCTCGGCAGGTCTTAGAACCGCGCTTTTTCCTATTTACCCCAGGCTGGGGGACACCGATGCGGCGCGTGTCGCAAAACTGATTCAGACGCTGCCATAGGGCGTCAGTCATTTTAAGACACGGACGCTGAAGGCCTCCCGGCAACTATCTGCTTGTCCTTGAGAGGGCTTGCGGCGGCAGTGAAGAGTGATTGAGTATCCTGGAAATTATGCTATAAAATGAAGCACTTTTTAATGAGCTTTCGCATGGCAAGCCGCGCGGGGGTTCAACATAGTCAGGAGGATTTTATGACTAAAAGAACGATTATCAGTTTTGTGTTGTTGTCCGTGATTGCGGGATTCAGCTTTGCTTCCGGCAAGAAGGCTGAGGCGCCGCTCACCATTTACGGGCTGAAAGGGCCGTCAGGGGTCGGTATGATACGGCTGTTTGAATCTCCGCCGGAAATACGCGGTATGCCGGTCAGCGTAGAGGCGCTTGCGTCAGGCGATTTGATGGCGGCCCGTTTTATCGCGGGCGAGGCGAAGGTCGGGATTCTGCCGTCCAATGTGGCCGCCAGGATTGCGGCAAGCGGCAAGCCGGTTCAGTTGGCCGCCGTAACGGGGCTCGGTATGCTCAGCCTGCTTTCCAGCGACCCGTCTGTCAATTCGATCGCGGATCTGAAGGGTAAGTCGATAGCGGTGGCCGGTCAGGGCGCCGTACCGGATTATGTTTTTCGAAAGATACTCACGGCGTATCAGATAAACCCCGAAACTGATGTAAAACTGGACTATTCCCTTGCCTACCCCGAAATAGCCCAGTCCCTCATCGCGGGACGGATCAGCCTTGCCCTTATACCGGAACCCTTTGCCACGATGGCGCTTCAGGGGAACGGCAGCTTGGTACAGGTGGGCGACATTCAGGCTGAGTGGGAGAAGGCCGGAGGGCAGGGTAACTACCCGATCACCGTGCTGGTCGTTGACGCGCCGTTTGCCAAAGCGAATCCGGACGCAATGAAGACGATTCTGGCCGCCGTGAAAGATTCTATTGACTGGGTAAAGGCTAACCCTGAGGAGGCGGGTGTACTGGTCGAAAAGCATGAGCTTGGGCTCAAGGCAGCCGTCGTCAAGGCGTCCATCCCGCGCGCCAACTACGCGTTCATTGACGCCGGGCCCGCCCGGCCCATACTGACGGCCCTGTACGAAACCCTGCTGGAATTTGCCCCCGATTCGATAGGCGGCAAGCTCCCTGACGAAAGCTTTTACTATTAGCGGGCGGCTTTGACTGAAAGATAGGAATGAGCCTCCGCGCGGTATCTTGAGCGTTGTATTAGTTTGAACGGAGGCTGAGTTTGCGCTCCGCGCAAACTTCGGATAAGGAAATTTATAATACCGTCTGGTTTAATACCAAATCTCTGTAGGTGTTACCTTTTTCGCCGGGGTCTGCAAGGCAGACCCCCAGATGATAAACTTCCAT
>JAITAE010000300.1 GCA_031284295.1 Spirochaetaceae bacterium | reverse complement strand
GAACACGAAGCTCCGCGCAAGGGATTGTAAGGGTGCAGCCAATCCTGAAAGGATTGGCGTAAGCAGCCACGCCGCAGGCGGGGCCGGAGCGAAGCGGAGCCCTGAAAAGCCCGGTCCGGCGCTTGCGCCGGATGCGCCCAAATTCCAAAACTGAAACCACAAGTTTAACCGTGCCGGGATACTAGTTTCGCCAAAACTCGGGGCTGAATAGGACAAAAACTGTCCATAACTCCAGGCGGCCCGCTATCATCACAAAACAGAACAACCATTTGACGCTGTCGCTAAAGAAGCCGTAATTTTGCATGGGGCCTACTCCGCCAAAGCCTATTCCCACATTGCCAAGAATCGAAAGCGCGGCGCTAAACGATGTAAACAAGCTGACCCCGCTTGCCGCTGTAAAAAGTGTTGTTACAATTACGATGAAAAAATACAGAAATATAAAACCGGCTACGCCGTACACCACATCCTTGCGCCCAATTTTACTGTTAAGTTGTACGGTAAATACGCCGCGCGGGTAAATCATGCGGCGCAATTCGTTTACGGCCTGCTTGAATAGCACTGTGTAGCGTATTACCTTTACGCCGCAGGCCGTCGAGCCGGAGCAGCCGCCTATGAACATCAGCGTAAACAGCACCGCCTGGGCAAGCGGCGGCCACAACTCGTAATTGGCCGCCACGTTTCCCGTTGTGGAAAGAATAGACGCGCTCTGAAAGGCCGCATAACGGAGAGCCGTAGCCGCGGACCCGTACAACGGAAAAATTTTTACAGTTACTATCACGCAGGCCGCCGCAAAAATCAAAAAGTAGGCGCGCGCTTCGGTATTATAAAAAACATCTTTTATTTTCCCGCGCAGTAAGCGGAAATACAGATTAAAATTCAGGCCGCCAAGCATCATGAATACGGTGGTAACAACATCTATATATGCGGAGTTGTAGTAACGCAGGCCTTCGTTTTTGGTACTTACGCCGCCTGTCGCAAGAATGGCGAGTGCGTTGCAGGCCGCATCGAAACAGTCCATGCCGCCGGCAAAGTAAAGGAAAAAAAGTATCAGCGTGAAAGTGAAGTATACCAGCCAGAGGACTTTTGCGGTCTGCGTTATTTTGGGAGCGATTTTTTCTTTTTCCGGGCCGGGCGTTTCGGCTTTGATAAGCTGAAAGCCGCCCACGCCGAGCAGCGGCAGCAGGGCTACGGTAAGAACGATTATGCCCATGCTGCCCGTCCAGTGACTTATGCTGCGCCACAGCAACAGGGAGCGGGGAAGCGCCTCGATGTCGGAAATTGTTGTGGCGCCGGTAGACGCAAAGCCGCATACACTTTCGAATACGGCGTCGGTAAACCTTATCCCGGCGCCGCTCCAGTAGTAGGGCAGAGAACCGAGCAGACTTAAAAAAATCCATGTCAGCGACACCAAAAAAAACCCGTCCCTGCCCCGCATCTGCGCGGGGCCGCGCATGATTAAAAACAGCATTGGGACGCTCAACGTCAGGGCGATCAGGGCCGGAAACACCAGTGCGGGAAGCATCGTGCGTTCGCCGTTTAAGGCGGCGTACAGTATGGGAGGAATCAGCATGGGCACAAAAATACCCTGCGCGAAGATCGGGATACGCAGCAATTTCAGTTTCCGCATACGTCTATTGTACTAAAGCCGCGCATAAAGCGTTAAGGGCGGCGCCGCAACGCGGCTAATCCAGCAAACTTTTTGTTATGTAGGTTTTTATGTAAATATGCAGGGCATTTTTGCTGTTGATCCGCGACAGCGCAGTATTTGCTCTGATTATGCGATCGGCAAGTTCATCAAGCATTGAAGCGTTTAATGCGTGGTATCCGAATGTTTTTATCGCATTCCGCAAATAGTCTTTTATCGTTGTGTTTACGTCACTAGTCAGTTTTTCCCGCGCCGGCTTTGCCAAAATCTGATTCCAGCGGTTAATAAGGTTGTTCAGGTATTCATCGATGGTAAAATTGTCAGGCACGATTTCTTTTGCCAGCTTTTCGGCGGAGCTTTTCAGGGATGGTTTTAAATCGGCGTCAGCAGACGCGCCGTTTTCTTTATAGTATATGGACGCCCTTCTGATTTTGTACTTAAAAAAACTGACGATTGATACAATGACCGGTATTGAGTACCAGAACGGCAATGACAGTTTACTATAAAGCATCAGATTCTCGCGCTGTAAACCGAATAGCTTTATGAATGGCATTATACCTTTTTCATCAAAAAATCTTTCGATTTTTGAAGAATCAAAACTCTCCGCGATCAGTTCATTTTGCAGTAATACGGTTCTTTTGTCTCGCAGTATGGTAAAAACAACAGGTGCATACAGCCGAACCAGCTTTTGCAGGAGTTTCTCAAAATCCGCATCATTTTCCATGGACTTTTCTTTATAATAATGCTTAAGTATCTTTGTCCACCGGCTTGCGATGTCTTTTTTTATCGTAGGCTGTAAATCTTTTAAAATGTACGAACAGAACGCCAGAACCCTGTCTTTTCGGACGAAATACTCTTCGTTATTCGTGCCTTTAAATTTTAGTATAGCAGGCAGTTTATTGTTATCTGGCATTGTTTTTTGCTTTATCCAGTTTCTTAAATCCTCTTCCGTATAGCGATGCAAAATAAATATGCCGCCTGTTGTGGTGAATTTAAGAATATCATCAAAAGTGAACAGGTAGGGCACTTCCGTCATCTTTTCCTCAATAGCGGCAAAAGCCATATCTTTTTCACGCTTGTTAATCGCGCGAATCTTGTAATAATTGTTAAATCCCAAAAGCAGCGTTACGGACTGATACAGCGCTATATTTTCAGGATATACTACCCTGTTACGGATAACCATATCCTTAATCTGGGTCTTGATAAGCGGGCACAGAAAAAGCCATGAGGAAAATGTAATATCGTTTGCGGTTTCAATTTCTTCAATACATTTTGAATGGTACATGGAAATATTTTTGATAAATTCTTTTATATGAGTTTCCTGTCCGGGAAAATGAGAAAGCAGTTTTTGTTTATAAAAATCCACGGTCATGTTTTTTTGCATTGACCTTTTTAGTTTTGACAGAGCTGTTTCCAGAATACGGTGCGGTACATGGCTTGACAGCACAAGCGCATGGCCGAAATTATCAGGGAATATAAATTTCAGTACAGGAAGCTGCGTTTTCTGCGGCTCAGAAAGATAATCTATAATGCCGGTTTCCGCGGAAATTTCTCTGACATATTCAGGCGGAATCTTTGTATTAAGGTTTATTTCACTTAAAAAAGGCTTGTCACTCGTTTCCTCTATCGTAAAATAGTATTTTTCAATTCTTTCAACAAAAAAAACCGGCAGAAATATTCTTTTGTCTAACTCATTGCCCTGAACTATACATTTTTTCTCGTCAGAAAGCTGTGAAAGTTCCGCATAAATTTTTTCACGAGTATTCTCCAGCCATTTCCGCAGCTGAGGCGGCGCGTCGTTACGCGTGGCGTTTCGCTGCAAAAATTGTACCAGCATATCAATAGATATATAAGGCGAATTGTTTCTAAGCGAGTATATTCGGATTAAGTCGTAAAAATCCAGGTTTTCCGTCATTGGTATGATTATCGGCAGTCACGGGGCATATCTAAAAACCGCACGGCCCTAATAGGTCCACTTAAATCCAAAGGAAATCATTGGTATTGGCAGTTCGAAAGACGCCGTGTCACTGCCGCCCTCCTCTTCCTGCCCGGTGTAAGGATTCAATGTCGTGCTTTTTTGGGGCTGGTAAATCAACGATAACGCGTTTTCTACGGCAAGGTATACCTCTGTCCGTACTTTTTTGTTTGGATAAAAAAAGTACCATGAGAATTTTATATCAAGCGGCAGGGAACCCCCGGAACGCGAGCTGTCGGAATAGAAGGATTCGCGCCTGTACTTTGTTGTTCCGGCATCCACTGTGGCGCTATCATCGGATACAGTATAAACAGTATAACTGGTAACCGGTCCGGTATCGGGTTTCGGAATGCCGCTCGCAAAGCCAAAGCGTACATAAATATTAAAATTTTCGGAAGGCTTGAAATTCAACACCAGATTCAGGTTTGAGAAACGGTGGAATTGCGGAAAATACCAATTATCATCCATGTCAGTAAACCTTCCGCCGCTGAACGCGGAACGGCTTTTTGGATCACGGTATTTGGCATAATTAAATGAATAGGAAATCCAGCCGTCTATAAAGCGTCCGTCTATTTTTTGCAGCATAAAATCAAAGCCCCAAATGTGGCCTGTGCCGTTAAAATTATATGCTGTTGTCGCGGTTTGGGTGTCACCGTTGGCAATGGTCGTATTGTATTCCCGGTCAAATATATATTTGTAATAAAATTCAAGTGTAAAAGCCATTACGTCCAGGAAATCAATTTTAACTCCGGCAATGCCTGTAACGGCCCTGTTTTGTTTCAGATCAAAATCATTAAGCCCGTAATTTTTGCCCATGTAGATAATGTTGTCATCTACTGAAGAAAATAAACCCGCGCCGGACGTAAGCGTCAAAAGGTCAATAAAGCCCTTGTCTCGCAGCAAATAATAATCAAAATTAAGGCGCGGATTCACGGCGGGCAATGTTTGGGAGGCAAAACCGTTCCCGATAAAATACAAATGATCGAGGCGCAGGCCCGCTTCGGCTAAAAAACGTCCGGCAGGATCCTTGTATTCCAGCAGCGAATAAACGCCTGAAAAAAACCCCATGTTCTGTGCTTCAGGGTAAACGCGCGCGTAAGGATTCTCTCCATTATCTGTCCCTACTACCATTGCATTTGTATCTAAACTTTCGTACCATTTACGGTACAGTTCCTCTATACCGGCTGAAAACAAAAAACCGTTCCCCCATTCCCAGTCAAAATCGGCGCGTGCCTGCAAACCTGTGATTGTGTCATTGTATTTTTCTATGCTTTCTTTCAGGCTGCTGGTATTACTTTTATCTACGATAGTATAACTGCTATACGAGTCCATAAACTGCGAGCTGTAGGATACGCCCAGATTTGTTTTTATCAGCATATCCGGATTCGGATTGAACAATAAATTTGTTGTAAAGAAAAAGATTATATTGTCCCAGGTAAGCCTCAAAATGGAGTCGCTTAACACATTTATATTACCGCTTTGATTATCGTATAAAACGCCGACCCCGTCACCGCCGACATACGCATTCAAATTCAGTTCCATATCCGTGGATAATCTGTAGTTAGAAAGCAGGTTAAAACTCCGTATATACGGAGCGACAGATACTGCGTTTATCGGTTCCAGAATAGTAAGGGATTTTGACAGGGCCTTTGCAAGGTAAACAAACGGGTCCCAGTATGTTATCTTTCCAATAATCATAATACCGCCCCGGTTTGCGGCGTTAAAATCCGAAAAATCTGGCAGCGGATGCGAAATGTTGAATCCCGCCGCGCTTGTAGAAAGGTTAATCCCTAAGTCAACATGATCTGACGGTATGCGCCTTGAGCCTATTTCCAGCAGTCCCGAAATGGTGTGGGTGTAGCGCGCCGAAAAAACACCGTGATACAATTGGGCGCTTTCTACGGTTTTCGGATCGAATATCGAAAAACCGCCGCCCCAGTGGTAGGGGTTATCAATGTAAAATCCGTCAAGAACCGCCTTCATATCGCCCGGCTCACCGCCCCGAATGGAGGGCAGCGCGTTAAAAAGTCCGCTGTAACCTACCCCCGGCAGCAGTTTGATTGACGACATTATATCTTCTATCAGCCCGATTTCCGCTGTAAGTTCAAGGTTTTCCCGGTTGAGTGAAACGCTACGGCCGACCCGCGACCCGCCGCCCGCCTCAGGCATGTGTTCTTCTATAACAATTTCTTCATTTTCCAGGACGCCGGCGCTCATCCGCATGGTAAGCGCAAATGAATTTACGTTGTCCGCTTTTAATATTATGCGCTCCGATTCATAGCCGGGGTAAGTGATTCTGATTTCACCATAAAGATCGCCGGGAACATCAAATGACGCAAGGCCGTTATCCCCGGTGGGTATCTCTGTTCCGTCCGGCAGATGAAGAATCGCGCCAGAGAGCGGTTCTTCCAAGTCGCCGTCTGTAACTGAAACATTTACATCCCTGGCGGCGGCAAACGGCAGTACCGCCGTAAGCAGTACGGCGGCGGCCAGGTGAACGCGCATTTTGGAAGCGGCTTTTAAAAAACGCACAACTGAACGCGGTTTACCGATAGGATTCATGACTGCGCGGATTAAACTCAGTAAACAGCGCATACTATAATTTTACCCATAAAACCATAATTCTCCAATTGCACATAGACAGGCGCGCGAATGTACGCGGTTTGTGTTAGATTTATGTCTACAGCAGGGCCCCGATGCCTGTTGATCCGTAGTTACTACACGTCTTTTTTAGCGGAGGGAGGGGGTAACATCTTCCCTATCCATACAGGGATGAAACTCAGTGTGAACGACCAGGGCAGCACAAGAGCAAGCGTTACCTGATTCTGCTGGTAGAAAAACGGGAGCAGCTTGATAAGCATTGTAAAAACGCCGCCTAGGAAAACGTATGTCCAAAGCACTTTTAGTATTTTTTCCGATAAAATACGCTTGTTCTCTTTCCTGCTGAACGCGCTGTTAAATCCAAGGGGTATGGCCGCCAGCAGCAGCGGATTCACGAAAAGAACATTTATGTTGTGCCATGAATAATCGTGGTTTGTAAAGAATGTCATAAAAAACGCGACTGCCCCCGCAACTCCAAAAAATAATCCCAAAAGCGATTGGCTTAAACCAAGCAGTACACGTCCGCTGTTATATTTCTTTGACATAAGCATAAAGATCAGAAGCGCGAGCGCGATCACGGCGCCGTAACAAAGTTCGTAGGGCCATTGGACGCGGGGCTTTTCCAGCACCGGCGGGCAGCCCTTTGCCGTGTTCACAAGCTCTACGGAACTTACAATAGGCTGTTCAATGCCCTTATCGTCAATGTAACGGAATGTTTGCAACGCGCGTCCAACTTCAGACGGCAAAAACAACTCCTGTTTAACCGTTGAAGGCGCGTCAATATCCTGTCCCATAATAAAATTCAGGAACCAGTCCCAGAAAGGTGAAATGTACGTATGCCTGCGGACATGTTCACGCAGGGTAAAGCGCCCCGGCGTGTTTTCCGCCATTGCATAGAATTGTCCGCCCAGAGCGTTGTCAAGCAGATTGGCTACCCTGGTAACACAGTTGTCGGAAAAATGATTGTAAAGGTAATCACGGTATTCCGGCAGTATGTTATGTTCCGCCGCCCGCATTATGGCCTCTTTTTGCGCGGCGCTCAAATTCAGCGTATATATGGTTATATCGCGGTTTGTCCTGATGTAGTGGCGCATAATATCGTAAGCGTTCGATGCCGTGCTGCTATACAAGAGCCGCCCTAACGCAAAGTTCAAAAAGAAATTTTCGTTGTCGAATGAAAACACGCCGTAATCATAAAATTTTGAAGTGCCGGACAGTTCATCGTCGATGATTAGGCCAAGATGCCCCCACCAGAAATACAGTTCATCACCGGGCCCTATCACAGCTATCTTTACGCTAAGGTAATCCCCGCGGCCTTTTGGTTCCGCCGCAAATATTTTGCCGGAAGCTGATGAAAATATTATTGCGATTAAAAACATATAAAAAACATTGCGATTCATATACTTATCTCCAGCCCGTCGTATGCGCTTTGAATTGTTACCTGACGCATATCATTTTTTGTAAGCCAACGGGCGCAGTATTCATTGATTTCTGTATAAAAATGTTCATCCGCTATATGCGTAAAAAAACCCCGTGTCAACGCGGGGGAGCCGATTCTCTTTACGGTTTCCAGCGCCTCGTCAAACGAAAAGTGGGTCTCGTGGCGGCTCACGCGCAGCGCGCCCAGCACAAGGCAGGAAATGTTTTTAAGCAGGGCAAGCGGCGCGTCGCCTATAAAACTACAGTCGGTTATATATGCCGCTTCAACGTGCGCGGCGGCGGTGTTTTCGCTTATTTTCCAGCCGAAAATATCCAGGTTTCCATGTTTTACGGGAATAGGCGTAATGACAAGGTTTTGAAACGAAAACGTGTCATTTACCGTGTGCAGGTCGATTCTGGGTTTGCCGCCGCCCTTCTGGGTTTTGCGCCAAATATAGGCGAAGCGTTCACGAATATCGTTGATTGACTGTTCGTTCCCATAAATCTTCACCGGCCTTATCCGCGAAAGCTGGCGCAGATCATCCAGCCCGTGAAGGTGGTCCGCGTGTGAATGGGTCAGTAAAACAAGGTCAATATACTTTATTCCAGCCCGCAAAGCCTGAAGCCTGAATTCAGGCCCCGTGTCAACCACTATGCGCTCGCCCCCCTCTCCTTTGATATACAGGGACGAACGCATACGCTTATCCCGCTCGTCGGCGGAAGCGCACACGGGGCAGCCGCATCCAATAACAGGTACTCCGTTGGATGTGCCTGACCCCATGATAATAAACTTCACGCCGGCTTATTCTCCCACGCGGATGGAATCAAACCAAGCGCTGTTGTATAGTTCAATATATTCACCTACATCATCCTTCAATTCCGTATTTGCAAGTTCTTCTACACTGTAAAGAGGTTTTTCTTTCAGAAGGGCGCGGGCGGGGATATTTACGGTAGCGGGAAACCTGAACGCGTCGCAGAATTCGGCGTATATTTCAGGACGATGTATAAAATCGATAAATTTATGGGCAAGGTCAATGCTTTTTGAGCCTTTCAGTATGCACATATTGTCGATATATGCGGGGCCGCCCCTTTCCGGGATGAAGAATACTGTACTGTCGATAAGTTCCTGGTTGTCCGCTATCTCCTCGTAGACAACTTCCGAGTAGCCCTGCACCACCCAAAAATCGCCATTGGCATAACCTTTGCCAAAGGCCTCCGCGTCAAATTTGACAAGGTTGGGTTTCCATCTGCCGTTGATAAGATCACGGGCGGCGTTTATTTCGGCGGGATTCACACTGTTTACCGAATATCCCAGCGTAACAAGGGCGTCTCCCATAACTTCACGCATATCGTCCAGCATGGTCATGCGGTTTTTAAGATCGCCGCGCTCAAAAATAGTCCAGTCTTTTTCGTAGTCGGGAACATAGGTCGTGTTGACCGCTATGCCCGATGCGCCCCAATAGTACGGTACGGAGTATTCCATCGCCGGATCGTAGGTTGCCTTTTGCAGCACGAGCGGGTCTATGTTGCCCAGGTTCGACAGTTTTGATTTATCAATTTTTTCGAACATACCCTGAGATGACATTATAGAAACATAGTCGCCCGACGGAAAAACAATGTCGTACCCTGATCCGCCGGCCTTTATCTTGGCGTACATATCTTCGTTGGACGCGAATTCATCGTAAACGACGCCCACACTGTATTCTTTTTCAAATTTCTGGATAACGGAATCGGGTGTATAGTATGTCCAGTTATAGATATACAGGTTTTTATCCGTGCTTTTTTTTGAACAGCCGCAAAATAACGCCGCGGCGGCAACCGTTAGTGTGGCAGCGGTCAGTGCGTTTACGATGCGCCCCGCGGCCCTTGATAAATGGAAGTTGATCATTGTATTCCTCCTAAAATTGACATGGCCCAGTCAACGCCCGCACCAGAAAGCGTTTTTCCCGCCTTATCAATTCCCATAACTATAAATAAGCCTCCTTTTTTTTTCTACATACCGCGCGCCCACCCGCCAGGCCGCCAGCGGCTTTAAAGTACGCAGGTATGTCAGTTGTTGTCCAGGTTATTTGCTAGGTCTTCAATGCTTCTTAATATGAAGGGGGGCGCTGTTTTCCATGCCGCTCGCGGCACATAGCCGCCTTCTCGCCGCGCCCCCCTACTTCCAGCCCCGCTGCGCGGGTCTTCCAGTACCCCCCCAATCAGGGGCCCAATCGATTCCGGCCCCCTGCGCCAAGGGGCGCAGGGCGGCGGGGGGCGGTTTTCATAAACCGGTTAAGCCTTTGTCGTCCCGGTTGTTTCCGCGGGCACTTCAAACGTTATGCCCTCAAGATTACGCCTAAGCCCGGCAGACGGCAAAAACCGCAGCTTCGCCCCCTTTATGTGCCGGGCGTTCAGTTCTTCCGGCGTTGCCGTCCCTTCACTGGAAACCGCAACGCGGAAACTTCCAAACCCTTCAAGGTTTACCGACTGCCCCAGCTTGAGGAAAACCGGCAGCACTTCCACCAAATTGGAAAGAACGCTCTGCACGTCCCCCAGGGAAAGCGCCGAGCGCCCCTCAATCTCCTTGGCGATGGCCTTAATCCCCACCGTCCCCGACTTTTCCTGCGTCAAATACCATTTCGACTGCGCTAAATTCTGCGGATTCTTCCTCTGAATTTTTTTGAGCCAAAGCGCCATATACGCCTCCTATACGTTAAAATATGCCTGTAATATGTCATATTAGTTTGAAAATGTCAAGCGCTTTTGTTACGAGGAGCGGAATAACCGGCTGCGCCGGTTATTTCCGGAGTTTGCGGAGCAAACTCCAGCCGGTGTTGGCGGGGCGGCGGATTTTTGGGGTAGCGCTACTCGTGTTTACGAGTTGCGCTACTCGTGCTTACGAGTAGCGGCACTCGTGCTTACGAGTTGCGGTACTCGTGCTTACGAGTTGCGCTACTCGTGTTTACGAGTAGCGGCACTCGTACTTGCGAGTAGCGGCACTCGTGTTTACGAGAAGCGCTACTCGTACTTGTGAGAAGCGCTACTCGTGTTTACGAGTAGCGGCACTCGTACTTGTGAGAAGCGCTACTCGTGCTTACGAGTAGCGGCACTCGTGCTTACGAGTAGCGGTACTCGTGCTTACGAGTAGCGGCACTCGTGCTTACGAGTAGCGGCACTCGTGCTTACGAGTAGCGGTACTCGTGCTTACGAGATGCGCTACTCGTGATTGTGAGAAGCGCTACTCGTGATTGTGAGAAGCGCTACTCGTGCTTACGAGTAGCGGCACTCGTACTTGTGAGAAGCGCTACTCGTGTTTACGAGTAGCGGCACTCGTGCTTACGAGAAGCGCTACTCGTACTTACGAGTAGCGGCACTCGTACTTGTGAGAAGCGCTACTCGTGTTTACGAGATGCGCTACTCGTGATTGTGAGAAGCGCTACTCGTGTTTGCGAGATGCGCTACTCGTGATTGTGAGAAGCGCTACTCGTACTTGCGAGATGCGGTACTCGTGTTTACGAGATGCGCTACTCGTGATTGTGAGAAGCGCTACTCGTACTTGCGAGAAGCGGAATAACCGGCTGCGCCGGTTATTTCCGGAGTTTGCGGCGCACACTCCAGCCGGTGTTGGCGGAGCCCCTGAATGGGGGGTACTGGAAGACCCGCATAGCGGGGCTGGAAGTAGGGGGGCGCGGCGATGATG
>JAITAE010000190.1 GCA_031284295.1 Spirochaetaceae bacterium | reverse complement strand
GGTATCGTAGGCCATTCACCGGAAAAATCCTTCCCACGGTAAGCATCCAGAAAGTCCCACGGCGTACCTATTCGATTTAATGATTTCATTCAAAAACCTCCGCTAATTGGATATTAGACACGGCGCGGCTGAAAAAGTTGCGTTAATTTTAACGGAAATCTATAGAAAAAACCGAAACATTATCGAAACATAACACACAAATTAGCTACTCTTGTTACGCGCGAGGCCCGTTTTAGCGCTGAAGCGGGATAATTCTGTATATCATAGTTTTCCGGAAAGCGGAAAATTTATGGGTCAAGTTTAGACTGTACGGCGGGGTATCTTTGTAAGCATTGCAATTATTTACGAGGTTCGTTCTGCAAGGAAATTTATAGTATGGGGGGTTTACTACCATTTTTTTGTAATTGTTACTGATTCTAACCGCCGCAGAGCGGCGGTGTATTAAACCCCAAAGCAGAATAACCGGGACAACAACTGACATACCCGCGTATGTTAAAGCCGCTGGGGTACGCTACCGCGTAGCGGACTTTAAACCCGCTGGCGGGTGGGTTTAATATTAATGCCGGGTTCCGGTATACTGGAGAAAACAATTTTAAGGAAAAAGCATGTCTGAAGAATTAACAGAGTATAAGGGGCCGGCCACGATGGAAAAAATCACTTCGCTGGCAAAACGGCGCGGTTTTGTGTTTCAGTCCTCCGAGATTTACGGAGGTCAGAGCGGGGCCTGGGATTACGGGCCGCTGGGCGTTGAGTTAAAGAACCGCATAGCCCGTAACTGGTGGAAGGAGATGACGCAACTCCACGACGACATCGTCGGTCTTGACGCCGCTATCCTGATGCACCCCAGGACATGGGAGGCTTCCGGGCATGTCGAAAACTTTACCGACCCGCTCGTGGACTGCAAGAAGTGCAAGGCCCGCTTTCGCGCCGACCAGATACCGGAGGAGGCGCTTGCCGCTAAAAAGTGCCCGGAGTGCGGCGGAGAGCTAACGGACACGCGCAAATTCAACTTGATGTTCAAGACGCACATAGGCGCCGTCGAGGAGGGCTCAAGTGTCATATACCTGCGCCCGGAAACGGCCCAGGGCATCTATGTGAACTACAAAAACATAATTCAGTCCAACCGGGTGAAGCTGCCGTTCGGCATCGCGCAGATAGGCAAGGCTTTCCGCAACGAGATCGTAACAAAGAATTTCATCTTCCGTACCTGCGAGTTTGAACAGATGGAGATGCAGTACTTTGTAAAACCGGGTACGGACGTGGAGTGGTTCAACGAATGGAGAAAGCGCCGCTGGGCCTACTATGAAAAGCTGGGCGTGAAAACCGGCCATCTGCGCTGGCATCAGCACGGGCCGGACGAGCTTGCCCACTACGCTAAGGACGCCTACGACATAGAATACTTGTTCCCGATGGGCTGGAAGGAGCTTGAAGGCGTTCACAACCGTTCGGACTACGACCTGTCGAGGCATACGCAGTACAGCGGTAAAGACCTACAGTACATCGATCAGGACGATGGCAACAAAAAGTACACGCCGTTCATCATCGAAACGTCAGCCGGGCTTACGCGGACGCTGTTGATGCTGCTCTGCGACGCCTACGACGAGGAGAAGGTGGCGGACAAGGGCAATGACGACGACTGGCGCACCGTGCTGCGCCTGCACCCGATCGTAGCGCCCGTCACGGTGGCGGTTCTGCCGCTGATGAAGAAGGACGGCCTTTCCACCCTTGCGGAGGAGATCAGGAACGAGCTGAGACAGGATTTTTCGACCGATTACGACCAAAGCGGCGCGATAGGCCGACGTTACCGCCGCCAGGACGAGGCAGGTACGCCGTTCTGCGTTACGGTTGACTACGAATCGAAGGAGAACGGCACCGTAACACTCCGTTTCCGCGACTCGATGGAACAGGTCAGGCTGAACCGGGCGGATCTTACGGCGCGGCTTCACACCGAAATCAAAAATTATAAACGCGCCGGCGTTTGAGTGTTTCATACAAGGGGGTGGGGGGCATAGCCGCTTACGCGGCTATGTTCGGACTGGGCCGCCAATGAATACCCGCAAAATGCAAGGTCAACATCAACTCTCCCTGTATATTTAAAACCCCGCTGGCCGCCCCCCGGGCTTGATTTTCGTACGGGAGACGTGCGAAAATTGATCCGGGTAAACTGTCGGAACCGCTTAAGACTTGCCGGTTTTCCGAACCTCTCAAATTGATTCTAAGGACGCGCTTACGGTATGGATATTCAGAACATTATAAAGAATTTGCATCCGCTCGAAGTAAAAGTCATTCTGCATTACGGTAAAGGGGACGAACTTTCGGTCGAAAACATCGAGCGGGACTTGAATTTTAAGCCCGGAAACGGAAATCAGGCCCTCTCTTGGCTTGCCGCGAAGGGCATTGTTGTCGAAAAACGGCGTGAAACCGCTGTTTTCTATGAATTAACCGACCTTGGCCGCTCGTGGAAGGAAAAAGGCACGCCGGAAGAGCGTATATTAGAGCTTGTCAGGATAAAACCCGGCCTCACATTGCCGGAAATAAGCGAAACGCTGGAACTCGAAAGCAAAGATACAGGCAGCGCGTTCGGACTCCTGTCAAAACTGGGGCTTTTCGGCATGAATGACGCCAAACAGGTAAGCATAATCTTGCCGCCGGAGCAGCTTAACAACGGGCGTCCGGTATCCGGGCCCGCTGCGGAACGGTTTAGCCTTGTACGCGCCGTTCTGGAGAACGGCGCGGCGGCGGACGGCGGCGTCCTGCCTGAAAAAACCCTTGGCGACGCGGAAAAACAGGTGATCGCGGGCATGGCAAAGAAACGCGGCGCTACGGGAGCCGCCTTTCGCGCGACGGAACGGGAAACCGTATTCTTCACCTTCGGTGAAGAATACGCGGCGCTTGCCGCCGCGCTCAAACAGGCGGGTCTTTCAGGCGAGGAAATCGGCGTTCTTACCTCAGAAATGCTAGAAACCGGTGCGTGGAAGAATAAGACCTTCAGGGCCTACAACGTACAGGTACCCCCCGCGCGGCTTTTGACGGGCAGAACCAACGCTTACTCACAATTTCTGGAGCAGACAAAGGATAAACTTGCCGGTTTAGGCTTTGAGGAGTTTGACGGGCCGCTTGTTGAAACAGAATTCTGGAATTCGGACGCACTTTTCATGCCGCAGTTCCATTCGGCGCGTGACATTCATGACGTATACCATATCGCGGAACCCGCCGCCGCAAAAAAAATCGGCGAACCGTGGCTTTCCGCGGTAGCGGCCGCGCACGAGAACGGTGGCCGCACGGGCAGCCGCGGCTGGGGTTATAGCTTTGACCGCGAATTTACAAAACGCCTGATACTGCGCAGCCAGGGTACGGTCATGTCCGCCAAGACGCTGCCTCATGCAACGATACCCGGCAAATACTTCGGTATGTTACGCTGCTTCCGCTACGACAAGGTAGACGCCACCCACCTGTCAGACTTTTACCAAACGGAAGGCATCGTGCTTGGCGAGGATGTGAACCTGCGCACATTGCTTGGGATGCTGGAAATGTTCGCGACGGAAGTCGCCGGCGCAAAAGACGTAAAGTACGTGCCCGGCTACTTCCCGTTCACTGAACCCTCCGTTGAGGTACACATAAAACATCCTACGCTGGGCTGGTTCGAATTGGGCGGCTCCGGCATATTCCGTCCCGAAGTCACATCCTCGCTCGGCGTCAAAGTACCGGTCGCGGCCTGGGGCATAGGCATAGACCGCATGGCGTTGATGGCGCTCGGCCTGGGCGACCTGCGGGAACTTTTCAGCTATGACATAGAAAGCGTCCGTCTGCGCCGCTGGGTAGGCTGACCGCCCCGCCCCGTCGGCACCCCGCCGCGTAGCGGATTGTGACCTACAGCCTGAACAGCAGGTCCTCGTAGCTGGGGAAGGGCCACGCCTCCTTGGACACGATCTCTTCAAGGGCGTCTATCTTGGCGCGTACCGTTTCCATCGCGGCGCGAATCTTTTCGTTGTACAGTTTTGCCTGCGCGAACGGCTCTTCCGAGACTTGCGCGACGGCAAGCGCCGTTTCCAATTTGGCGGTTTCTTCGTACAACTCGGAACAAAGTTCCGCGATGCGCTTTGCGCCTTTTTCCTGAGGCGCGCTTATCGCGTGAATCGCCGCCATAGCCTCAGCATCCCGCGCCAATTCCGCGCCGTACTTGCTGGCCGCCGGGAATATACTGCGCCGCGCGATGTCTATCAGTACGCCTGCCTCTATGTTTACCTGCTTGGAATACTTTTCCAGGTATATGTGGTAACGGCTTTCCATCTCGTCCTTTGAAAGCACATTGTGTTTTTCAAACAGACTGATCGTATCGCCTGAGAGCAGCACCTGGAGCGCGTCCGG
>JAITAE010000185.1 GCA_031284295.1 Spirochaetaceae bacterium | reverse complement strand
GGGGGCATACTGCCCGGCATCATAAAAAAGAACGAAGCCAAGCTAAAAAAGAGGCCGGACGACCAAAAATTGATACTGGAGACCGGTTCTTACTACGTGATGGAGGCAAACGCCTTTGTGCAGGGGCCGGCTTCTATACTGCCGCCGGAAAAGTACGCGGAGCGTGACGCCGAGTACCAAAAGGCAAAGGCCCTGTACCTGCGCGGTGTGGAAATTCTTGAGGACGGGCTGGAAAAAAGACAGCCCGGCATACTTCAGGCGGCGCGGGGCGCGGCGGGCGGCGGCACGGCGGACAGTGAAGCGCCCGCCGGTTTTGAACAACTGACGGCGGAAGACGTTCCGTACATCTATTGGCTGACGGCGGGAGTGCTTTCAGCCTTTAGCATAGACCCGCTCGACCTGTCTACCGGCATGAAGGTGGGAGAAGTTTCCGCCCTGATAAAGTACGCTTACCGGCTCGACCCGGACTTTAACGATGGGGCGCTGGACGACTTTTTCATCCTGTATTACGCGTCTCTGCCGGAAGCGATGGGCGGCGATTTGGCCCTCGCGAAAGAGCACTACGAGCGGGCGCTTGAAAAGACGCGCGGCCTTTCCTCAGGCCCCTACGTTTCCTGGGCGCAGGCCGTCTGCATACCGGCGCAGAATTTCCCTGAATTCAAGTATAATTTGAGTGAAGCCCTAAAAATTAACGTAAACAAGAATCCGTCAAACAAACTTCTTAACGTGCTGGCGCAGCGTAAGGCGCGCTACCTGCTGGATAACGCGGATATTTACTTTATTGATACTGACGACAGAGAACAGGAGTAAGGACATGAAAAGGATTTTTTCGATTACCACGGCGTTTTGTTTTTTATTCGCGCTTATCGCGGCGCTGCCGGCGCAGCAAAAAACGGTAACGATTAAGCTGGCCTCCCTCGCGCCGGAAAACACTCCGTGGGGCGCGGCGCTTAACAAGATGGCCGCCGATTGGAGTACCGCCACAAACGGCGCGGTAAGGGTCATCGTTTACCATAACGGCGTTGCCGGAAACGAGGCGGACGTTCTGCGGAAACTCCGCCTTAACCAAATACAGGCGGCGGTCTTTACATCCGCGGGCATGAACCTCATATCGCCGGATGTTGTAACGCTGAGTTGTCCGTTTTTTATACAGACGGACGATGAGCTTGACGCGGTTCTTGACAAACTGCGCCCCCAGCTTGAAGCGGGCGTAAACAAGGCGGGTTTTGTTACGGTCGCGTGGTCCAAGGTGGGCTGGGTCAGATTCTTTTCTCGAAGGCCGGTATTCGTTCCCTCCGATATGAAAAAGCAGAAACTCGCGGTCGGCAATGATATGCCGTCTTTTAACGACGCTTTCAGGACTATGGGCTATCAGCTTGTAGAAACGAATCTGAATGATGTGCTTGTCGCGCTGAACAGCGGTTCTATTGACGCGGTTTATCAGAGCCCAATAAACGCGGCTGTTTCGCAGGCTTTCGGCATAGCCAAAAATATGTCCTCATTGCGTATTGCGCCGTTCCTGGGCGCGATTCTGTTGAATCAGGCGGCGTGGCGAAGCATTCCAGACCAGTACAAGGACGCGCTTATGAAGATTGGGCGCGAAGTTGAAAGCCGGAATAATCAAAACGTAAAAAAAATGGAAGATGACGCGCTGGCCGCAATGTTGAAAAACGGCCTCGTTATCAATGAATGTAGTCCGGCTCAGGAACGGGAATGGATCGATGACATAAACAAGGTGATGCCGCAGCTTTTGGATAAAACTTTTAACAAAACCCTTTACAACAACATACAGGATGTATTGGAACAGACTCGGAAGTAACATCGCATGACGAAAACAGGAAAATTGTTTAACTATATTGAAGCCGGTATCTGTAACTTTTCTTTGGCGGTAATCGCGCTGTTACTGTTTACGAGCGCGGTTTTGCGGCTCGTCTTTCATACCGCGCTGGGCGATACGGCGGCTTTGACCTCTCATTTACTGCTTGTTACCGCGCTGTTTTCCGCGATGATAACGACAAAAAATGAAAACCACCTTTCTATCGGTATCGTTCAGTACATAACAAATCAAAAAATAAAAACATTTTTTGCCGTTGCCGCGGGGCTTCTTTCAACATTTATAAGCACAATACTCGTTTTTTGTTCGGCGGTTTTTATCAAGATCGGCCTCTACCCGCCGCAGAAAATAAGCTTTTTCAGCGACCGGTTTTTTGCGTACGCGCTTCCGCTCGCGTTTGCCGTAATGACATTCCGCTTCGCCCGCCTCACGCCGCTTCGCGGCAAGGCGCGGCTTGTTTCCGTGTCCGCCGTTTTGTTGGGCATCGCCTGCTCGCTTCCGCTTGCTTTTAAGTTTATCTGGGAGTTCAACCTGCCGGACTTCGCGTGGGGCGCGGCCGATTTCTTTACCGCGTTTGCCTCCGTGATAAAAACGCCGGCCATCGTACTGATAATTCTGGCGGCTTTGGCGGGCGCGCCGCTGTTTATCGTGATCGCCTCCCTCTCAATCCTGCTGATTCAGAGTTCCGGCGGCGAGATTGACGTTACGGCGAATCAAATATACACGGCGCTGACCCAGAGCAACATAATCGCCATACCGTTATTCACGCTGACCGGCTTTTTCCTGTCGGAAAGCAAGGCCGGCGAGCGCCTTGTAGAGACATTTCGCAGCATCTTTTGCGCTATCCCCGGCGGAATGATAGCGGCCACCGTACTGATATGCGCGTTTTTTACATCGTTTACCGGCGCGTCCGGCGTAACAATCCTCGCGCTCGGCGGCATCCTGTATACCGTCCTGTCCGGCGGAGAAACGCGGCGGCATATTGCCGGCACAAAGTATCCAGAGGCATTTTCCATCGGGCTTCTAACCTCATGCGGCAGCATTGGGCTGCTCTTTCCGCCGTCCCTTCCGCTGATACTCGTAGGAACCACAACTCAAACCAACATCCTGCATCTGTTTGCGGCGGGAATACTGCCCGGCCTGCTCCTTTCGCTTTCGATGATAGTGTTCGGCATAATAATTTCGTTCAAAACAAAGATGCCGGTAGAAAAATTTAACGCGCGCCGCGCCGCGGTATCGCTGAAAAAATCCTTGTTCGAGATACTTTTGCCGTTTTTGCTTGTCGCCGGATACTTTTCGGGCATCCTTTCGCTTGTAGAAATAGGGGCGGCGGCGCTCATCTATATTTTTGTGATAGAAGTCTTTGTACTCCGCGATATAGCGCTCCGCGATGTGGGCAAAGTCTTTGCCAAGGCGCTGCCCGTAACAGGCGGAATACTCGCGATTCTGGCACTCTCGCAGGCGCTCTCGTACTACATCGTTGACACGCAGGCCCCCGAAAACTTCGCGCGCTGGGCGCAGGCGGCGATAAAATCAAAATGGCTGTTCCTGCTAATCCTGAACCTGATGCTGCTTGTTACCGGCTGCCTCATCGACATCTTTTCCGCGATAATGATCGTGCTGCCCTTGCTCATTCCCCTCGCGGACGCGTTCGGCATAGATCATATACATCTGGGCATTATATTTCTGATAAACATGGAGGCCGGCTTCCTAACGCCGCCCGTTGGCCTTAACCTCTTTCTCGCAAGCTACCGTTTCAAAAA
>JAITAE010000168.1 GCA_031284295.1 Spirochaetaceae bacterium | reverse complement strand
AAGAAGTTATTCGGCGCGATGGCGGGAGGAGTCGTGAGCGCCGATGTTGCGCGTTACGCATACGGGGCGGGATTTTATGTGCTTGAATTGACTGGAGAGACCGTGAGCCTCGTCCTCCCGCCCGCCGGTTTCCAGCCCGGGATGTGGTAAGCGGGGCCGGCGGATTGGGGGGTGAATAACCGGTGTTGGTGGGCCGTCTCCAGAAACGCTGGAGACAGCCTACCCACTTACAAACCCGCCAGCGCCAGTTACTCATCAAAGGGGTATTCTAAATTGTCCACGGATTACACGGATTAACACTTCACTCTTCACTCTTCACTCTTCACTCTTCACTCTTCACTCTTCACTCTTCACTATTAACTAATCACTAATCACTCTTCACTATTAACTATTAACTAATCACTAATCACTAATCACTAATCACTGCCGCCGCAAGCCCCCTCTCAAGGACAACTCGACAGCCGCGTCGATTTCCATTTTCTAGCTCCTCTCATTCAGCCCTTTGTTTTGAAAGTTTGTACACCTTCCAGCTTGACGAGACAATCGTTTCCATGTCCGAATACAGCGCTTTCCAGCCCATAAGCTCGCGCGCTTTCTCCGAGGACGCCGTCATTTTGGCGGGGTCGCCCGGGCGGCGTTCCGTAACGCGGTACTTTATGTCCTTGCCGGTGATACGCCTGGCGCTCTCAATCATCTCCAGAACGGAGATTCCGTTTCCGCCGCCCAGGTTTACGGTAAGGCTGCTGCCCGTCCTGACCAGTGTGTCGAGCGCGGCGGTGTGCCCGCGGGCAAGGTCCGTAACATGAACATAGTCGCGGACGCCGCTGCCGTCCGGCGTGTCGTAGTCATCGCCAAACACGCAAACATCCTCCCGCATACCGCAGGCCGCCTCCATCACGATGGGCAGCAGGTTGGCAGGATTCTGTTCCAGCCCAGTAACGCGCTGATTCAGGTCGTAACCGGCGGCGTTGAAGTAACGCAGCGCCGCGTAACGCAGCCCTTTCAGTTTGTCGTACCAGCCAAAGAAACGCTCGATTTCCAGCTTGGTAAAGCCGTAAAAATTGGCGGGATTTACCGGATGTTTTTCATCGATGGGCAGGTACTCAGGCTCACCGTAAACCGCCGCGCTTGATGAGAATATCAGGTATTTAATACCGCTCTCAGCAGCCGCGTTCAGGATGTTTATTGTGCCGCTCATATTGTTTACGGCGTACTTTTCCGGCCTCAGCATCGATTCTCCGGCTGCCTTAAAGGCCGCAAGGTGCACGATCGCGTCAAAACCCTGCCGCATAACATCTATAAGGCCGATAAAATCCATAATATCGCCTTCGATGAACTCTTCATCCGCAAAAATGTTTTGGACAAGCCCGCTTGACAGGTTGTCGTACACGGTAACGCTGTGCCCGGCGTCCAAAAATTCCCGCGCCACGTGAGCGCCGATATAGCCCGCGCCGCCTATTACAAGTATTCGCATAGTTCTCCCTCGGTTGAAAGCATACAGTAAAACAGGCTAATCTGCTACAGCATGAAAAAACAGAGCCTTTGCTGCCGGCTGAACGGAAAGCGGGAGCTTGGCGGCGGTGTTGTACGGCTTGATTTTGAGTGGCCGGGACCGCCGCCGCGCGCCGGGCAATTTTTTATGGTCAAACCGGCGCGGAGTTCGGTGTTTTTGGCGCGTCCTCTCAGCGTCGCGGCCTGCGGCGTTAACGCCGCGGCCTTCCTTGCCGCCGTGCGCGGCAAGGGTACGGCGGAACTGGCCGCGATGACGCCCGGCGAACAGGCTCTTTTGACCGGGCCGTTCGGCAAGGACTGGGCGGGCTTCATGCCGCAAAATGCCGCAAAACCGGCCTTGCTGCTTTCCGGCGGGCTTGGAATAGCCCCGCTTGCCGCGTTCAGCGTGGAGTTGCGGCGCGCTTCCGTCAACTTTGACTTTTTAGCCGGGTTCAAGCGGAGCGCTGACGGTATAAATATAATTTCCGCGCTTGGAATAGGCCGGGACGAGGTGGAGATCGCGGGTGAGGACATAAGCGGGCAATCAAACGTCAGGTACGGACTTGTTACAGACTTTCTTGACGCGCAAAACTATTCGGCTGTTTTTGCCTGCGGCCCGGCGGTCATGATGAGGAACGCCGCCCTGCTATGCCGTAAGGCCGGAACGCCCTGTTTCGTGAGCCTTGAAACGCGGATGGCCTGCGGGACGGGGGCCTGCCTCGGCTGCGCCGTGCCGGTAAAGGGCGGCGGCTACAGGCGCTGTTGCGCGGACGGGCCCGTGTTCGATGCCGGGGAGGTTTTTTTTGACGAATAAAGCGCAAAGCGCCGCGCCGGAGCTTGCCGTCGAGATAGCCGGAGTAAGATTCCGCAACCCGGTGATAGCCGCCTCTGGAACCTTCGGTTTCGGAGGCGAGTACGACGGCCTGCTCGACATAGCCGCTCTTGGCGGCATCTGCGCCAAGGGCCTTACCGTTGCGGCGCGGAACGGGAACGGCGGGACACGGTTGTGGGAAACGCCGTCCGGCCTGTTGAACTCGATAGGGCTCGAAAACCCGGGTATAGAGGCGTTTATCGAACAGGAATTGCCCCGCCTGCGCGCGCTCGGCCCCGTCGTGATAGCGAATCTGTCAGGCGGCAGCGTAGAGGAGTACAGCCGGGGCGCGGAACTGTTGTCCGCTTCGTCCGTCGATATGATAGAACTCAACATCTCCTGCCCTAACGTAAAGTCAGGCGGCATCGCTTTCGGCCTGGACGCGGCCTCCGCCGCGTCCGTTGTCGCGCCGGTGCGAGCGGTCTGCGCCAAGCCTCTTATCGTAAAACTTTCCCCCGGCGCGCCTGACCTGGCAGCCGTCGCGCGGGCCTGCGTGCAGAACGGCGCTGACGCCCTGTCGCTGATAAACACGGTCAGGGGCATGGCCATTGACATCCGGCGGCGGCGGCCTGTCTTTGATAACATTACGGCGGGGCTTTCCGGCCCGGCGATACGGCCAATCGCGTTGCGCATGGTATGGGAACTGTACGAACAGGTGGACGTTCCGCTGATAGGGCTTGGCGGGATAGCCTGCGCCGGGGACGCCGTTGAATTTTTGATGGCGGGAGCTGCCGCCGTGCAGGTAGGCTCGGCAAGTTTTAGCAACCCGGCGGCGATGAATCAGATTGCCGCCGGTATAGAAAGTTTTATGCGTGAAAACAACATTCAAACGGTAAATGGTTTTAACATAAGGAGAAGAATTTGACTGATACGTTGAACATTCTAAAAGAATGCGGCGCGTTGCTGGAAGGACATTTTCTGCTGTCCTCCGGCAGGCATTCCGATCGTTATTTTCAGTGCGCCCGCCTGCTGCAGTACCCTGAAAAGGCGGCGGCGGCGCTTGCGCCGGTCGCGGACGCGGTACGGGCAGGCATGAGTGACGGCGCGATTAAAGTAGACGCGGTTGCGGGTCCGGCGGTCGGCGGGATACTGGTAGCTTACGAGTTGGGGCGGCAGTTGGGGCTTCCGTCATTTTTTACGGAACGGGACGATTCAGGCGTCATGACGCTGAGGCGCGGTTTTGAGGTGAGCGCCGGTATGAACATACTGATAGCGGAAGATGTGGTAACAACGCTAAAATCGTCCGCCGAATGTGCCGCCGCGCTCCGCGAGCGCGGCGGTTTTGTAAGCGCTATTGCCTGTGTAGTGGACCGCCGCACTGGTATTCCGGTGAACCCGGCGGCAGCCCTGCTGTCGGAACTGCCGCTGTTCTCCGCCGTTAAAATAGCTGTCTCCGATTGGGTCGCCGCGGACTGCCCCCTCTGCAAACAGGGCCTGCCCCTCGTCAAACCGGGCTCCAGACGCTTCATTACATAACCCACCACCCGCCAGCGGGTTTAAAGTCCGCTACGCGGTAGCATACCGCCAGCGGCTTTAACATACGCGGGTATGTCAGGTATTGCCCTTGCAAACTGCCTAGCAGCCTGTCGCGCTTTGCGCATAAAACCCGAAAAAATCACCTGCAAGGCGATTCTTTACCCTGCAAACTCCGAAGCTCTGCGCGGAGCGCCGCCCGGTAACGGCGGCTATCCGTACCGCGCCCCGAATCATACGTTTCCACCTAAAGTTGAAAAGGCCGGAAATACAAGCTCCCGTAATAATAGTAACATGATAAGCGGCAAGGCGGCAAAATGTGCCCTGCCGTAAATTACTTTACGGTTGATTTTTGCGGTTTTTACCGGATAGTATTATTCTGTTTAACAAATAAGCATAGACACGAAAATATTAAATTTATGAAGTATCTTGAATCAAACGAAAAAAAC
>JAITAE010000126.1 GCA_031284295.1 Spirochaetaceae bacterium | reverse complement strand
AAATTTATAATACCGTCTGGTTTAATACCAAATCTCTGTCGGCGTTGCATTACCTGAGCCGCGGCAAGCGTACAAACAAGTTTGTGTCGGGGTATTAAACCAGATATTGCAGAATAATCGTAAATCGCGGTCTGAAGAAAATCCCACAGGGGTGCCGTATCACGCAGTGCGCGTTTCATATTTGCCCAATCTTTTTCTATCGGATGACCGGCTATCAGAATATAAGAAAGCCGGACTGGTGAGGACGGGATTACGCCGCCGGGTGTTTGCGGAGATATATCAAATGCTTAAGAAGCAGGAATACCATTATGGCATAGACGCAACGCCCCCGGCATATTCGTATTTTACATGGAGAAGTACTATAGCAGATTTATTCCGCCGTGAGCCTCCCTTTAGTAGTTAAACGGAGAGAGAGGGATTCGAACCCTCGGTGCTCTTACGGGCACAACGGTTTTCGAGACCGTCCGATTCAACCGCTCTCGCATCTCTCCAAAATTATTTATATTCTACAAACGTAAATTAGGGATTTGGCCTCCGGCCCGCGGGTACCCTGTCCGCTCCCTGCGGCCCGCCTACGCCCGCTTACGGCGCCGTCCGTGGCGCCTGATCCTCCCATAGGTCGGCGCGGGCTTCGTTTCGAATCCCCCTTTAGTAGTTAACGGAGAGAGAGGGATTCGAACCCTCGGTGCCCTTACGGGCACACACGACTTCCAATCGTGCACCTTAGGCCGCTCGGTCATCTCTCCATAACAAGCAAAAACAAGCCCCATAAACCAAAATATAGTTTATATGGTATGGAAATTCATGCCCGCCTGTCAATAGAGCAGAACAAGGGGCTTCGCGGTGGCCGAAAAGAAAGGCACTATTTAGTAAGCTATAATCTTAATTATGGCAAAAACAGGACGAACTAACATTTTTAGCGGGTTCTCGCTGATTTTGACGGTACTTGTCATAGCACTTAACGCTTGCGCGATAAATCGTACTGTCATGGTCGGTATATCGCCCGATATTCAAGTCAAGTACGGCATATACCCTTCCATAGAGTTGGATGTGGCTGCGGTAACCGACGATGAAGCGAAGCAGGTAAAGAGCGACGGTACTGACGGATACTTTTCACAGGACAACCCGATCAGAAAGCGGCTTGAACCGTTTACTGCGTATTTTGACGAGGAAACAACCGCTCCTCGAGAACTGCACAATTGGGAAGAGATTTGGGGTAAGTGGCAGAAAAAAAAGCCATCTCAACTGCTTATCATTGCCGATCTGCCTCATTCGCCGGATATGCCCAAAGACGATCCGAGGATGATATTTATCAATATAAAAAAGACTTTATTTACCCCGTCCTCAATTTTTATTGAAATTGAGCCGGCAAAGATTGTAAGGGTATACAAGAGGCCGACAGATCCTAGGGGTAAGGACGGTAAACCGGCGTCAAAGGTGGACGACACCGGGATGCAATAAGGATGGTAATATGAGATTTGAAGAATTACTTCACTGGAATGACGGTCAGTTTTTACAGCCTCATCATTTCCAGTACGGGCAAAGGATAAATTCGGAATACATAAGGTACAATCGCCGGTTTTTTATGCCTTACCCCTACGGGCTTTTGGATTTCGAGCTTGATTTGGATGCGCTGAAGGAAATGCGTGTCGTGGTTAAGCGGTTTTCCGCCGTTATGAGTAACGGGCAGGAACTTTCAATGCCGGGAAATTGTATCTTAAAGCCTCTAGATTTAAGCGAAGCGCTGAAAAACAATCCGGCGGAACTGACGGTTTATGCCGCTGTTCCGGAATGGTCTGAATTCGAAGCGAATCTGGCGGATGAAAACAGGCCTATGGAAAAAAAATTCTATCTGCCGCAAAAAAAGAATGTGCGTGATGAGAATTCCGGGGACAACGAGATAACGCTCATCACCCGCAGGATAAATGCCCGCCTTGTAACGGAACAGGACGATAACAAGGATATGCGGCTGATGCCCATCCTTAAATTGAATGTCGTATCGAGCGACGTAAGTAAGGTTATAATAAACCGTAACGAAAAGTATATCCCGCCGTTTATGATGCTGACCGCCGATGATCCGCTGTTCAATATGGCGGTGAGTCTTATCACCGATCTTCACCGCTGCTGCGACAAATTAAGAAGCAGGCTGGATACGCCCACCTATGCGCCCGTGGGTGACGTTTCTTTTTCAGATGTTTTAAGCGAAATAAAGTCCATAATTTTGCTGCGTACCCTGAACCTTTACGAGGCGAGACTTTCATCGTTTGTGGTGGACAGCTTTATCACTCCTTTCGATCTTTACATAGAGCTTTACTCGTTTTTGTCGGAACTGATGGGCATCCATCCCCATAACAGCATCATATCTGTAAAGCGTTACGATCACGAAGACAGGCTGCCCGTGTTTACGGAACTATTTAACGACATACTTTCATTTATTCGGAACGAGGGAGGTGTGGGGTATATCAAGCTCAATTTTTCAAAAATGGAAAACAGCGAGTATCTGTTCGTTCCGGTAAGGGCGGAGGACATTGCTGAATTAAACGATATGTATCTTGCGGTAAAAACGACTGCGAGTATGCCGATGGCGGTACGCGCCGTAGAACAGGGGGATACCTTTAAACTGGTAAATCCTTCGGCAAAATCCCAGCGTATCCGGGGGATAAAACTGTCCGAAACACGGTATCCGCCGCGCTTTTTACCGGTAATGGACGGCACTTTATGGCTCAAGCTGGACATTGTTGAATCAGCAAAGGTCTGGAAGGAAATGCGCGAAGAAAAAGGCATGATAATTGACTATGCGCATGATATTTTTCCCGGGCTTGAGGCATCACTGTTTATTATGACCGCAAATTAGGAGGATGCATGAATACTTTGCGAAATCACGCTATAGAAGCCGTTTGCCTGCCCGTGTTTGAATGTTTTTGCAATTACTGGCAGTTGAACGAGGCCGGCCTTCCGCTGTCCATGGAAAAATTTAAGGAGGAAATTGAAAGCGCTCTTGAAAATGCCAAGTACAAGGCTGAGTCCGATCCGGCGCTTTCCCGTGAATATGAACGGGTAGAACTGCCGCTGATTTTTTTTATTGATTACATGGTAAAAGAAGGCAATTTTCCGTTTAAGGATGAGTGGCGGGAACTGTCCAGAAACTACAACGAACTTTCAGGTGATGAAAAATTTTTCAACCTGCTTTCGGAATCGCTCGGTAATCCTAGCGATAAAAATACTATACCGGTCTTTTTTACCATGCTGGGGCTGGGGTTTGACGGTATTTACGCGAATGACGGTAAATCGCTCGAAAAAATCATGAGGCAGTGCCTGGTAAAGATTTCCGGTGAATTTGATATACACGAAGAACCGATAGTCAGCATCGACACTGAAAAACGTCTTGCCGCGTCAAAAAAAAGAGGTATGTTGAATCACTTCAGTTATTTGAGGATAACATTGATCGCTTCGCTGATATTCCTGGCTGTGTCGTTCATTGTTAACTTTTTTACGTTATTAAGTGCAAGCGCGCCATTTAGAAAGAGTCTGTCGGAAGCGGCGGCGGCGGCCCAGCAGTTTGAAATTCCAAGTGGGGGTACAGAGAAATGAATTTTACGTCATTCTTTTCAAAGATTTCGGATTTGTTGAGAACCAGTACTCTGGCAAAAGTTATTCTGGCGATAATTTTACTGATGTTACTGTTGATGGTGTTGCTGCCTTTGCTGGCGAAATTCAAGCGAAAAAAGATAAAAGAAAAAGAAACGCGGGATATTGTCCGTGATCTGATGGTATGGAGGCATGTTGCCCGTCTTGCAAGAGGTGGCGAAACCCAGATAAAGGCAAAAGAAGATATTTCAGACAAACTCTTGAAAATAGACGAACTTTTGCGGGGAGGTTTTGAACTCGCCGCCGCTCATGGCAGGGGGCCCTATGGCGTACCCTGGTTCATGATGCTCGGCGAACCACATTCTGGAAAGTCGTCGCTGTTGCAGGAAAGCGAACTAGACATGATTCCGTCAGCCGTGGAACAGCCGCCGGAACAGGGCCTTGAACAAAAGAGTCTGCCTGTCAGGGTATGGCTTGGCGGGAAGGCAGTTGTCTGCGATGTAAGCGGTTCGGTTTTTTTTGACCGCTGGTTGCAAGGCAGTAGCGCGGAGTGGGCTCATATCATAAAAGAATTATGCCGGCATCATTCCCGTATGCCGTTGAACGGGGTTATCCTGACGATACCGGCGGACGCGCTGCTGGCCGACAGCGGGGATTTGACACGCAAGAAAGCGGTTTTGATGGCTAATGAGCTTGCCAATCTGTTGACTTCAACCGGTATGCGCCTTCCCTGCTATGTAGTTGTTACAAAACTTGATATGGTAAATGGTTTCCGTGAGTATGTTACGGGTCTTTCGGGGGACTTACGGTATCAGATATTGGGTTTTGAAAATGACGGCCCCTATTACGCGCCGTCCAGGTTCAAGGAATTCTGGAATAAACTGCTCGAAAGGCTGCGTTCTGGCTACAAGAAAAATATGCTGTCGCGAGATGTTGCGCGGAGTCTTTTCAATGTGGAAAACCGCATGGATTTAACCGGCAAGATGTTTTTATTCCCTGAAAATTTTGCTTTGCTTTACGATAACCTGAATATTTACCTTGAAACGCTGTTCAGCGAGGACAATTTTCAGGGAACCAAAGAAACGGTTTTTGACGGACTATTTTTTACGTCCGCGACAGACAAGGGTGTTTCCCTAGACCCGGCGCTTGCGGCGCTGGTCGGGAAAAATACTGATGATTTTCCGCTTGTCAGCAAAATGCCTGCCGGTTCAAAAGCATATTTTATAAGAAATGCGCTGCAAAACTTTATCTTCAACCCTTCGCCGTACGCCGCTTTTGTCAGAAAAACAGCGTTACGGCGCAGTATTCCGGTTTTTGCCCTGTGCGGGGTTACTATTGTCCTGGGTTTCATGTTTTTTATTACGGCGCTTCTTGGATACTATGAAGTAAAGACATCATTGACCGCAATTGCGAACTACTACACTTCTTTGGCCTCCGACATAAAAAACTATGACATCGCGGATTTGCCGGTTATTGTAAAAGATGTCAACAATAATTATACAATAAATACCCAACCGGATTCATTGTTAAACAATATTTCTCCGATGCAATTCTACACCAACATTGTTTCGTACGGTAACGCAAAAATTACCCCTGCCTTTGGTTTTTTACTTTCCGGTATGCTGATATTTGGCGATTACAATATGGGACGGCGCGTTAGAACTTTTGTTACCGAAGCGGTTTACTCTCAGATTGTACGAATACCTTTGATGAAAAATACCGGAGATAAATTGATAGCGGATGCAAATAAACCGCCGCTTCTTGACAATAACCTGCGATCGGTAATTCAATCCATTATTATGATTGACGAAAAAGACAGCAATACCATTGGACGCCTGATCGCATCAAAACTCTACTCTACCGAAGCTATGGTAGCTTACGTCCTGCCGGATATTTCCAACGACTCGCGCGTTTTACTGGCGGGTAATACCCATATCAACAAGCGCGGTCATTCGTATGCGTCGGAAATGGATTATGTGTCTTCTGATGATTATATTGAAGCCAAAAGAGCGGCTTTGCAGATAATGTATTACGATTGGCAAAATTTTTCGGTCTATCCAGATTCTCTTTACGGAAAATTAAAACGCCTGGTATCCATATCACAGAATATTGTTACAAACTATTCACGCATAGAATTTCTTTTGAACGGCGCGAATGATATCGCGACCTTGCGGGAGGTTCAGAATATCGTAAGTTACTGGAAGAATTTAATGCAGACCCAGAATAACCTTATCTCCGAAGGCACGAGAATTTTCCATGATATAACAGGCCAGATGACAAAAATGAATATACCGTCGGGAGCAAGTTCCGCCGCCGGAATGGATGATCCGTTTGGAAATAACCTTATAAACAACTATATCTTTAACGATTTGCTTGTGAGGCACGCTACAGTGGAATTTACCAGACTTTTTCAAAAAGACATGGATTTTATCAAGGAGAACAGCCTTGGAATTATGGATTTTTTTTCAGGTTCAATAAACACATTGCAGGGTAATTTTTCCGATAACTTGGACAAGGAAATCGTAAGTTTAAGAACAAACGCCCAAAACTTGAAGATAGAGCCGGTTTTTGTCGATAAATTAACAACAGATGTGGGAGCGCCTTCACTCTTTACAACGGTTGAAAAGATTCTGAATCTTGCGGGAGCTATAGATATACCTGACCCGAAAGTAATACAAAATTCCGGCAATATTAACTGGATGGACGGTCAGTACGACATTGTGAACGCATTTAATAATTTTGAAAACTATGTAAAACCGATTGCGGATAACAATAAGGTCTCGGACCTTATAAACAACTCACGAATAATAATCGCGGCTGAGGCTTATCTTAACCGCTATATAGTGTTGAGCGCCGAATACGATTTTCTTTCAAGCTCGCCGGAAATTATAACGGCAATGATAGCTTCGCGCTCAAGCGATGCAGGATCGGACGAAGACGTGTTTTCTATGACTGGCAGGGCAATTCAAAGCGCGTTGGGAAAACTGCCATACAACAGCGGATATAACCCAAATATTGTAAAAGGCCTTATTGACGGCATTGCTGCCTACAGCGGTTTGTTCACGCAGGGCATAAACTTAAAAACCATGCCGGGCTTTCTGAAAAACCAGGATATGAGTATATATCAAACAAACGCTTTCAGCGCATATCTTGACAAGTATATCAGCTATTGGAGCGATTATCCTGATACCGCGTACCTTCCAGTTTCTGATTGGCAGGAGTACAGAGACAAAGTAACTCAAAATAAACCCTACCAGGTAAACTCAGTCCTTCAAACTTTATATTCGGAATGTATAGATATATTGAACAATATAAATGATATTGTCTTGCCAGATACTCTGAGACAGCAGAAAAAAAATGACATAGCGGCTCTTAATGACAAAATTAAGCTGCTTTCCGCTTTTCTTAGTTCCGATGCGGACAGAATGCTTTCGGCGTGGGGCAAACTTCCCGCCGACCCAGAACAGGCCTTCGTGTATTTAAGATCATTGTCAAAAGACGAAATAAAAAATATGTATATGACGGTTTATTCGGATACAAAAAATATCAACATAGGATGGTGGAACAATTTTATTATCGATGGCTTCAGCGTCCTGTCAAAAATGTTCTGCCAAAAAAGGCTTGATATTTTTTCGGAAAAACTGGAAAGTTTTAAGTTGTTTCCGGTAATTTCAGACGGTTCCAGAAATTACGCTATGACGGTTGACGCGGTAAACAATTTAGCGCAATTATTGGATGACATGGGTGCGGACCGCCTGCCTTTGCAGCCTTCCGCCGTTCAAGATCAGGCCGATACTCTGCTCCATCCCATACTCTTTAACGGCAACGCGGCCCAGTCTTGGGCGCAGACTGTTTATCAGTTTGCGGCGGCCGTATCTAACAAAGTAACTCCACTGACATGGATGCTGGTGCAACCGGCAATAGATACACAGAGCCGCCTTTCAAACAGCGGACGTCTGCTAGCTGTAAACCGTTTCAGATACCTTGAAGTTTCCACCATAGGAAAAGCCGCTAAATCGTTTAATACTTACATGAACGAAGAGACCACTCTCGCGATAGGCAGCCCCTCCGACAAAGGCGTTAACTTAAAATTTTACCGCTCATCTGCGGATAAAATCCCGCAGGCAACCATTAATGTTGAAGATTCGTGGTCAATCTTTGATTTTTATCTAAACAATAATGTGCTGACATTCAACGGAAGATCCTTTTTCCCTGTTTTTATATCGGATGAATTGGGGCAGTACGCTTACTATATGGAAATTGAATTCAGCCAGGCCATGCCTTCTCCTGAAAAGTGGTACAGCTCATCTACATGGCCAAATTTTACATTAGCCAACGGCATGGTTACGGCGGGCCCCTGAAACCCCCATTTTGACCGGCGCGGTGCGTGTAATTTCGTTAATTGTTTCGATACGAAATACCGTGTCCCGGTTTTGGAAACCGGCTTTCTTTGCCTTCTCGTACCGCTCGATGTATTACCGGCCCCGGTCATTTCAATGAACATCCCCGACCTTTAGCGGGGATGTTCATTCAGCGCTTCCCAAGAAATTTTGTAGATTTTCAAACCTAAAGCAGTATAACTGTGAAGATTAACGCCGCCAAAGGATAACAACTAATCCCAAATGGTATTTATACATTTATTATACAGCAACGATTTAGTCAAGTAAATAATTATTATTTTCTGTTATGGCGTAGTAGCATTTAATACCAATTTATAAATTAGAGTTGTTTGGAAACTTCAGTTTCCGCGCCAACTTCCATTAAAAAACGCAGTTTTGTAAGGCTTTTAGCCTGAAAAACTGCAAGACTGTGAGATAACCAACCGGGTTATCGAACAA
>JAITAE010000217.1 GCA_031284295.1 Spirochaetaceae bacterium | reverse complement strand
TGTGCCGAAGGCGGTATGGAAATAGCGCCCCCCTTTGTAATAAGAATCATTGTGAACCTGGTAAATCGCGGGGACAACAACTGACGTACCTGTGTACTTTAAAGCCGCTGGCGGCCTGGCGGCCTGGCTGGGATGTCATACCAGCGTATTTAAAACCCCATGTGCGGGATACCTTGACTCTGTTGGAGGCCAAAAATTAGACTGTCTTTACATTGTGAGTTTCGTGGCTCGGCAAAACAAACATTAAAGGAAAATGTGTGTACGCGAGAAGATTTTGGGTGGATACAGAGACAACGGGACTCGATACAAAAAGGCACTTCGCCTTTCAAATATCGTACCTGATTGAGGAAGATAACGTAATACTGCACCGCCGGACTCTGGAAGCTCGCCCGGAACGGTATGATCTGTATGAATTCAGCAAAGATGCGGAAGATGTTCACGGGTATTCGAGGGACAAAATTATTTCGCTTCAACCGGAAGCGGCGGCTTTTGCCGTACTTCTTGACGATTTGAAACAGTATGGCGGGAAACGTCTCACCCTTGCCGGCTATAACATAAGTTTTGATATACGTTTTCTAAAAGCGCTTTTTGACCGTAACAAAGCGGCAACCGGACAGTACTCTGTTTTTTACAAATATTTTGACTATATGTATTTCGACATACTGCAATTTGTTCAGGCTTACCGCATAGCAGGAATCATCAACTTGCAGCACATTGATCTGGAAAGTATCTGCCGGTATTTTGGCATAAACACGAAAGATGCGCACAACAGCATGACGGATATTCTTAACACAAAGTCTGTTTTTGACAAGATGGCGGGTATGATAGACAGGCAAAGCGGCTTTGAGTTTGAAATACGGCTCTGATTCGGTTTATTCAGATGCGTCTGGCAGATTTCTTTAACAGATTCGGACGACAGGTTGTAAGCATAAGCGGCTGCGGTGGAAAAACATCGCTTTTATGGGCTCTCGCGGCGCGGGCCCGCGGTAAAAAGACGCTTGTAACAACTACAACGCATACCCAAAAGCCTGACCCGGCATCGGGCCTGTTCGACTATTTTTTTGATGAGACTGCGGTGGCCGGGCTAAAAGTTACGGACGGGGTAGGCTTGGCCGGTAATGTTAGCGGTTCCGGGTTTTCGATAAGTTCCTTTTCGCTTCCCGCCTTGGAAAGTGTGATCCCGCTTTTCGACAATGTTTTTATAGAGGCGGACGGTTCCCGCGCGAAGCCGTTAAAGGCTTGGGCCGCGTACGAGCCTGTAATCACGGACAGTACAACCGTAAGCGTGGGCGTTCTGCCGCTTTGGCCTGTTGGAAGGCCCGTTTCGGAAGAACTTGTACATAGACTTCCGCTCTTTACGGCGCTTTCCGGCGCCGGTGAAGGCTGCGTTATCGGGCTTGAACATTATTTGCCGCTCATTTCGGGCCGCACGGCGGACGGGCTTGACATAGATAGTGCCCTGTCCGGCTTTGCGCACTCGCTGTTTAAAATCTCCGGCGGTGAAAAGGTGCTGTTTTTTAATCAGGTTGAGGACGAAGGGCAGGCAAAAAACGCGCGCCGCCTTGCAGCTATGCTGCCGCCGGATTTTCGTCTTGAGCTTTCGGCCGTGATTTCGGGCAGTATCAGGCATGATAGAATAGAACTGCTGTAGCGGACCGCGCCGGCAGACAGGTTTATTCGCAGTGGGGTCTGCTCCCTCGCCCTATGGCGAGAGAGAATTGGTAACGTCAACAAAAAATGGTAGTAGACGGATTTGCTATGCAAATCTCCACAGTTAAATAATTCCCTTACCCGATCGAACCTCGTAAACAATGCAACGCTTACATGATACCCCGCCGCAAAGTTTGCGACTTCAGGGCGGGGAGGTTCATTCCTATCTTTTGGTTTAATCACATCCGCCAACATCCCGGCATGATTAAACTTGCGGGTTTAGTTTTGTGGTTTGGGCGCATCCGGCGCAAGCGCCGGACCGGGCTTTTCAGGGCTACGCTTCGCTACGGCCCCGCCTGCGGCGTGGCTGCTACGCACCCTTACAATCCCTTGCGCGGATATTCGTGTCCTGAATAGGATCTCAGCACAGGAAAACCAACATTTATATTGCTGGCGGGATACTAGCAGCCTGTTGCACTTGTAGGTTTCTATAACTTTTTTCGCTGAAAAAAGTTATAGAAACCACAATTATCCGGCCTGCTGTCGTAGCGCTACGCGCTACTTAGGCAGTTTGCAGAGTAAAGAATCGCCTGAAGGCGATTCTTTGTGGTTTTATGAGCAAAGCGCAATAAACTGTAAGGCAACGCTGATTAACCTGAGGCCAATCAGCGTTGCCCTAAGGAGCAATCTCATTTCATTACGCAAATACGGCATTAAAGTAGCACTGATTTATGCGCACTCGCATAAATCAGTGCTTCCCTAGATGCAGAGTGGGAATTGGTTCTCGTGACTCTTGATAACGGAGTAAATTTCTTTTTCGTTTTGAGCGTTGATGATGTCGTTGTAAAAGGAAGGTTTGCGCAAGAATTTTGCCATAAGCTGAATTATGTGCAGATGAGTTTCGGCCTTTACCGGCGGCTCGATTATCATAAAAACAAGATAGACAGGCTTGCCGTCCGGCGCGTCGTAATCGATGCCATGTTTCGAAACGCCAAGAATGCCGAAAATACTGTCAATCGCGGAAGTCTTGCCGTGCGGTACCGCGATGCCGTGATTTACACCGGTGGATAAAAGCCCCTCACGTTCATGCAACGCGGCAAGAACATCCTCTTTAACATTTTTTCGAGTTATACGGCAGAAATGATCCACCATTTCTTCAAAAATTTCGTTTTTATTTATGCCTTTTAGATCGTATTTTATGAATTCTAACGGAAAAACTTCACTTAAAAGCATCGGAAACCCAAGTGCCGACTTGTCTCCTTACTGTTCCACGTCGGGAAGAGGCGGATTTTCAGCGGAAGGGGACGATTCCAACGCTGGGGGTGTATCATCCATCACGGCTTCGTCCTGTAACTGCCACCAATCGGCGTTTTGCTCCGCACCAATCCTGCGTCCCGCCGCTTCAACGCCTTTGTCACCGGGCGTTCTGTTTAGCAGGGCCATGCCGAAACTCAATGCCAGAAAGAGAACGCCCAAAACGGATGTGGCCCTGGTCAAAATATTACCAGAACGCGAACCAAATACCGAAGAGCTGCCTCCTGCGAAAACTCCCCCCAGACTGTCACCTTCTTCGTTTTGAACCAAGACCAACAGTATAAGCAAAACCACAACTATAATAAACAAAACAAGCAAAACAACACTTAAAACTGCCATCAAAAAACTCCAATATACTACTATTATACTAACCCGAACCGCCGATACACGTCAAGGGGGCCCGCCAGCGGGTTTTAAATACGCGGGTAAAATGATGCTCACTATACGTGGAGTTTGCGCTTAAACGCACTGCGTGACGACGCTCAAACTCTCAAGCTCAATGCGTAACGTTGAGACGGGCGTTGTTTTTCATGTCTCGTGTGTCATATAGCCACCCTTATCACCTGCCCCTTGGCTCCATTCCGCGCAAGCGCAGTATTTCGATGCCACGCAATCCGGTGCTCATACCCATAAGCACTAACTTATATTTAACAAACTTGTCGGTTTAATGATATACGGTAAAAAAACACCGGAGCTTTGTAATATGCCGTCAATAGCTCAGTTATTGCCGCTGCTCGGAAAGGATTACGAGCAGAAATGTACCGAACTTGGGATTATAA
>JAITAE010000186.1 GCA_031284295.1 Spirochaetaceae bacterium | reverse complement strand
CAGCGGTAAACAGTCCGTATACGTTCTATGCGTTTATCTCCGCGGACGGCTTGACAAAGGACGGTGGCGGGCATAGTTTTTCAGTATGGGAAAAGGTCACATACAGACATACGATTGGGTTGTTAAGCTGCTCAAAGATTGCGATTTTGACGGCGCGGCGCGGCGGCGCGGCTTTGACAGGACGGCTGACGGCGCTTTGGCCATCGATTTTTTGGGCCGCCGGTATCGGATAACAAGGGATGGAATCGACCCGCCAGTACCGGCGGATTCGCAAGATGAAATATTTGAGTTTAATGTGCGGAGCGTACTCGGCTACTATGCGTTGTCTGAGGGAAACTGCGAACCTGAGATGGATTTTTATCCGTTGAACTATTTTTCTCAGGGGATATTCAGCGGCGCCGGGAAGGACGGCTCGGATTGGGCGACAGAACCTTTGCGGAAGGCGATTGGCGGGGATTACAAAAGATTTTGCGCGGCGGCTGAAAGGCTGGGGCTTGTTTTTGAGGAAACACGCGGCGAAGGAAAGTACATTTGGTCCTACCGTTTGCTGCCCAAACTGCCTGTTAAGGCCGCTTACTACGAGGGTGATGATGAATTTCCTTCGGATATAAAGATTCTGTACGACAGGACGGCGCCGTTATTTTTTAAGTTTGAGCCGCTTGCGGCGCTGAATTCCTGTTTTATTCACGCGCTGGCGGACGCGGCCAGGCATGATGAAAATCGCGATTGACTGTAGGATGATTGACGCAAGCGGCATTGGCGTGTACCTGAGAGGCTGCCTGCCGTACTTCATAGAAACGCGGAACGATTTTTTGCTAATAGGGGAAGGGGGCCGGCTTGTTGAATTTGCCGGCGGAACAAATGTAAGCGTCTTTGACTGTGATCTAAAACCGTTTTCAATTACAGAAACTTTTTTCCCGCCGGCGCGCCTGGTTAAGGCGCTTAACAAAACCGGCCTATTTTATTCACCATACTTTAATATACCGGCGCACGTTAACATTCCGGTTTATACAACGATACACGATGTTATTTTTGCGGATATGCCGGAACTCTGCTCCCGCGCCGGCCTTGCGGCGCGGATGTGGTTTTACCGCCGCGCCGCAAGGCTGTCAAAAAAAATATTTACCGTTTCGCATTTTTCAAAAGGCCGTATTGAATACCATCTGGGAAGCGCAAAACCGGTAATCGTGACTCACAGCGCGATACAGAAGCAGTATTTGCCGCGGTCAGGCAATGTCCCAGCCTGCACGGATCAAACAGAAAAAACAATTTTATTTGTCGGCAACATAAAAAAACACAAAGGGCTTTTATGCCTGCTCGAAGCGTTTTTCCAAGCGCGCAAATCGGGGCTGGATTATCAATTAACGATCGTCGGTGAAAAAAACAATTTCCGCACGTCGGGCGGCGGCGCGCTAGAAAAGTTTCTTGATGAAAGCGGCGGACGGCAAAGCGTCCTGTTTACCGGATTCGTTTCCGGGCGCGAATTGCGGTATCTAATAAAAAAATCGGCGCTGCTCGTACAGCCGTCGCTGTACGAGGGTTTTGGCCTGCCCCCGCTTGAAGCGCTTGCCTGCGGTACGCCCGCCCTTGTCTCCGACATCAGCGTATTCCGCGAGATATACTCGGACTATCCTGTAACGTACTTTCGCGCCGGAAACAGCGCCGACCTTAAGGCCAGGCTGATGGAACTGCTCGCGGGCGGCGTCCCGCAACGTATTGAACTGCCGGAGTCGCTCCGTTTGAAGTATACGTTTGAAAAAACCGCGACAGCCGTGATGAAGGAATTACAATGAAAAACAGCCTGCCGCGATATTAATTTTGGCGGCTTCAAGACGCGGCCTGGAAGCAGCTTGAGGAGTAACGCGCTTGGACGGCGGTGCGATCCACCGCAACCCGATCACGATTGTCGTCCCCTGCCACAGGGTAATCAGCGCGGACGGCAGCCTTACCGGTTTCGGCAGCGAACTACCGCTCAAAAAATCGCTGCCGCAAATCGAGGCGGCCAGCGCGGGTGCATCGTTTATCCCGTCCCCAACCATAATCACGGTATGACCCACCGTTCATCGCACTGTTTGATTAGTACCGTTCCCCTGAAATTCATTGTGTCCGCTCAAGCGCCCGCAAGCTCCGTCTTTATTTCCTCCGCGATGAGTGCGGCGGCTTTCGCAAGCTCTACAAGGCGGGGCTCGCCGCCGCGCCGCTTCAGTTCCACGAGAGGAGGCCGGGCGGCAAGGTTCTTGTCCCCTATCACGATACGGAAAGGCACGCCGATAAGGTCGCCGTCGTTGAATTTAACGCCGGCGCGTTCAGCCCTGTCGTCAAGCAGCGTATCGACACCCAGAGCGGCAAGTTCCGCGTACAGCCCGTCCGCCGCGTCCCGCACCGCGCCCTCGTACTTGACAGGCACGATCAGCGTCTCAAACGGCGCGAGCGACACCGGCCAGATGATGCCGGCCTCATCGTGGTGTTCCTCGATGACGGCGGCGAGTGTGCGGTCAAGGCCTATGCCGTAACAGCCCATCAGTGGTGTCCGCGTCTTGCCGTCAACATCAAGAAAACTCACCTTCAGCGCTTTCGTGTACTTGTAACCCAGTTTGAAGATATGCCCCAGCTCGTTACCCTTCTTTTCGTACAGTTCGCCGCCGCAGAGCGGGCAGCGGTCGCCTGAGGTAACGGTACGGACATCGGCTATTATATCAGGCTCAAAATCGCGCCCGAACGCGACATTCTCATAGTGGGCGTCTTTGGCCAAGGCTCCGGTAACGGCGCTCGTCATCGCGCACACGGTACTGTCCGCCACGATGGTAATGCCCTCAAGTCCTACGGGGCCCGCAAACCCCACGGGCGCTCCGGTAAGGCGCGTAACGTCCGCGTCCTCCGCCAGACCTACTTCGCCGGCGTGAAGCAGCGCGGCAAGTTTAGTCTCGTTCACCTCAAGGTCTCCACGGATCAGCACGGCAAAGAAATCAGGGGGCTTATGCCCACTAACGGCATCTTTGCCGCCGCCCTCGATGTTGGAAGCGCGGTATATAAGAGTCTTGATAAACCTCTTGGCATCCGTTTTAAGAAAGGCGCAGAGCTCCGCTATACTCTTTACCGCGGGAGTGTCGATCCTGCTCAAGGGCGGCAGCGCGGCGGCGGCCTCCTGCGCCGCGGACACGGAAAGCGGGATAAAATCCGGCTTGCAGGCGGCCTTTTCGACATTGGCGGCGTACTCGCAGCTCTTGCAGAGTATCAGCGTATTATCACCTATCTCACTTTCCACCATGAACTCTTCCGAGCCGCTGCCGCCCATCGCGCCCGAGTCGGCGCGCACGGGTATCACGGACAGGCCGGAGCGCCGGAAAATCCTCCGGTAAGCGCGCCCCATATCCTCGTAAGTCTTGTCAAGGCTCGCGCCGTCCGCGTGAAACGAGTAAGCGTCCTTCATCACGAATTCCCTGCCGCGCATAACGCCGTAGCGGGGGCGCACCTCGTCGCGGTACTTCGTGTTTATCTGATAAAGGTTGAGGGGAAGCTGCTTGTAGCTGGAAAGATCATCCCGCACGAGGGCGGTAACCGCCTCCTCCGCCGTTGGGGAAACGACAAAGTCGCCGTCCAGCCTGTTTTTTACGCGGAGCAGGGCCTCGCCCATCGTGTCCCAGCGCCCGGACTCCTTCCAGAGCTCTCCGGGTACGACAACGGTAGGCTTTACTTCAAGAGCGCCCGCCGCGTCCATTTCTTCCCGGATGACGCGCTCCAGCTTTCGCAGAGAACGCAGCCCAAGCGGGAGGTAAGCGAACAAACCGTTGGCAAGCCGCCTGATCATGCCTGAGCGCAGCATCAGCTTGTGGCTCGCCGCCACCGCGTCACCCGG
>JAITAE010000078.1 GCA_031284295.1 Spirochaetaceae bacterium | reverse complement strand
AAGTTCTTTGGTGTTTTTAGACATTAATGGATATACATTTAATTGTAAAGATGAAGAGGTCTATAATGAAATTATGAATGTAGCCAGAGGGGAAGTAAAGAAAGAAGAATTAATAAAATATTATGAAAAATATTCAAAGAAGAAATAATTGAAAAAGCGGTACGTCGCATAACAGGACGGTTTACGCGCAGACCCGCTTGCGGGTCTGACGCCGCCGCCAATGACCGCTTCCCCTACAAAGATACGCCCCCGGTTTTCCAAACCATCGGAGCCTTCGGCTTGAAAAAAGTACCGGCTGCCGCTTTGCCTCCTATCCCCTCCGCCGCAATTACCGTGGCGGGAATCACCTGGGGTATCAGCGGAAGCGCGGCAAAACTTCAGGCCGAGACAAATGTCGTGTATGCGTCAAGTGAAATCGAAAAATTGAAACCCGTTGAAACCGGCTTTGACGCCCTGCTTGCCCGTATCGCCGAGGGAGAAAACCTGATCAAGACCTTGACCGGAAAACTGCGCCGCGCCCTTGCGGAACTGAAAGGGGAAGCTGAAACCGCGGACGCGCCGGGGCGGATTGGGGGGGGAATAACCGGCTGCGCCGGTTAGTTCCGGAGTGGGCGAAGCAAACTCCAGTCGGTTGGCGTGGGCGGCGGCGTTTAGGTGGCGGATTGGGGGGTACTGGAAGACCCGCGTAGCGGGGCTGGAAGTAGGGGGGCGCGGCGAGAAGGCGGCTATATGCCGAACGGCATGGAAAACAGCGCCCCCCTTTTTAATAATCAGCGTTGCCCTTCATCCGTAATTCTATATTGTGTAAAGCGCCGCAATTTTGTATGCTGTCCCAATGCTTCTGTATGTTATGAAACGGATAGTTATGGCCGTAGTTACGCTGTTGTTGATCATCTGCCTTACGTTTATTCTGATGAACACCGTTCCGGGCGGGCCGTTTTTGAGTGAAAAGGCCGTTTCGCCGCAGATGCTGGCGGAGATGGAGGCGAAGTACGGCCTTGATAAACCGCTTCACGTTCAACTGAAAAACTATATCGCGTCCCTTGCCAAAGGCGATATGGGCGTGTCCCTCAAGATGCAAAAAGACAGGCCGGTTACGGTTATCATCAAAGAAATGTTTCCCGTGTCGGCGCGTATCGGCGCTATTTCGCTGTTGTGGGCCATAGCCGCGGGCATTTTGCTGGGCTGCGCCGCCGCTTACAGGCACGGTAAATGGCAGGACAGCCTGCTGCAAGTTGTGAGCACGCTCGGCATAGCGTTTCCCGGCTTTGTCGTGGCGACCGTGCTGGTTGTCTGTTTCGCGGGCGGGGTCTGGCATATCTTTCCGGCCATCGGCCTAACGAGGGGGGCGGTAAGCTATGTCCTCCCCTGCTTTACGCTGGGTTTCGCGCCGATGTGTTCCATAGCCCGCTACACGCGCGCCTCGATGCTTGAGGTGCTGGGCAAGGATTACATTAAGACCGCCCGCGCCTACGGCTCGCCCGCCGGTAAAATCGTGCTCAAGTACGCGTTGCGCAACGCCCTGATCCCCGTCGTTACCTATCTGGGGCCGGTAACCGCCGGCGTTCTTACCGGCGGCTTTGTGGTGGAAACGGTCTTCAACATTCCGGGGCTGGGGCGCTACTTCATTCAAAGCATCAACAACCGTGATTACCCGTTAATCATGGGAACAACCATATTTTTCGCGGCGCTGGTAATCGTCATCAGCTTTCTGGTGGATATTTTGTACAACGTGATAGACCCGCGCATGAAAATCTCAGGCAAAAATTAGGAGCGGCATGAACGACACTCGGATAATACAGGAAAACGCGGCGGGGGAAGACCTTTTCGCGCCGGCGGGAGCCGCTGAGAAAAGCGCTTTTGAGCCACAGCTCAAAAGCGTTTCGTACTGGAAGGACGCCTGGCGGCGGCTCAAGGCAAACCGCATAGCGTTCGTCTCGTTATGCTTTATCGTGTTCCTTATCCTGTTTGCCTACGCCGGCCCGCTTTTCATACCATACGATTACGACGAGCAGATACGCGGCAGCGAAAACCTTCACATTTTTGCCTATTCTGAACAGGAACTGGCGCGTATCGACAGCGGCGAACGGGTTTTTCCGCATATACTCGGCACCGATTCGCACGGGCGGGACTTCCTTGAGCGCGTAATGTTCGGCGCGCGCATTTCCCTGCTGATAGGCGTTACGGCGGCGCTGCTTACCCTCGTAATCGGCGCGATTTTCGGGTCAATTGCCGGATATGTTGGCGGAAAGGCGGATATGGCGATAATGCGCGTCATCGACATTATCTATTCAGTGCCGGACGTGCTCGTGGTGCTGCTGCTCACCGTTACCCTTAAACCACTGCTTGTGAATTTTGCCGGCAATAATCAGAGCAATTTCATGGGAAGGCTGGTGATCATACTCGGACCGGGCATCATCGCAATATTCATAGCCTTCGCGCTGCTTTACTGGACATCGCTGGCGCGTATCGTGCGGGGGCAGATAATGCGGCTTAAACACGAGGAATATGTGCTTGCCGCCCGCGCGCTGGGTGCGGGCGGCTGCCGGATAATTTTCCGGCACCTCTTGCCGAACAGCGTTGACGCGCTGGTAACCGCCACCTGCCTTCAAATACCGGCAGCGATATTCCTTGAATCGTTCCTGTCATTCCTTGGAATCGGAGTCAGCGCGCCAATGGCAAGTCTGGGCTCCCTTGTCTCGGACTCCCTCAGCGGGATGTACTCGTATACGCACCGGCTCATCATACCCGCCGCCGTGCTGAGCCTCTTGATACTGTCCCTCAACATTTTTGGAGACGGGCTGCGGGATGCCCTCGACCCAAGGTTCAAGAAGTAGGCGGACGG
>JAITAE010000027.1 GCA_031284295.1 Spirochaetaceae bacterium | reverse complement strand
CTCCTGCACCGGCTTGATTACGAGACAAGCGGGCTTGTTTTTGCCGCCCTTACTCAGCGGGTCATGGACGCTATGCTGACTCAGCAGGGGCGGGGACTGTTTGTAAAGGATTACGAGGCCATTGTTTGTGAAACGGGACGTAAACTTCCCGGTTTTCCGCCGTGCCCAGCCATCCCCGCGCACGGGGATGGCTGGGCGCGGAGTTTCAGCCTGGAATCCGGGTTTCGCTGTTACGGCGCAGGCCGAAAGGCGGTCAGGCCGGTACTTTCCGGCGGTGGAAACGCCGGAAAGTACGCCGTCTACCAAACGGAAATTCTGGACATGGAGCCTGCGGAAAACCCGCTCTGGCGTGTAAGCCCGCGTCTTGCGCGCGGCTTCCGCCACCAGGTACGCTGCCACCTTGCGTGGCTGGGGATTCCGATACTGGGGGATATTCTTTACGGAGGCAAAGCAAGCGGCGGGCCGCTTGCTTTGCGGGCGGCTGCTCTCAGCTTTTTTGACCCGCTAAGCGGCGATTTTAAGTGTCACCGCCTCGATCCCGATCAAAAAATGAAACGCGGAAAATTTCCGGCGGAGTTAACGCCAGGTGAACCAAAGGAATAAGGAAGCGGCTGCCGTTGTGATCAGCGTGAACGGGCCGCCTATTTTAAGCCAGCCGGCAAAATTCAGGTTTACCCCTTCCTTTTTTAAAAGACCAGTGGCGACGATATTGGCCGACGCGCCGAAGGGTGTAAGGTTGCCGCCGAGGCATGAGCCTACGAGCAGCGCGAACATATACAGTTCCGGCGCTATGCCCATATCGAGGGCAAGCGTTTTTGTTACAGGCAGCATTGCGATGATGTACGGCACATTGTCAACAAAGCCGGAAATTATGATAGATACGATAATGATGATCACAAACCCGGCCAAAAGGCTGCCGTTTATCACACCGCTCAGAAAACCGGCAAAATCGGTCAGCAGTCCGGTATCCGAAAGCGCCCCTATCACCACAAAAATGCCGATCAGGAACAGTATGGTTTCCCAGTCAAGACCAAACACCAGTTTTTTTACCGCCGCGCCGCCTTCTTTACGGATAAACGCATACCAAAGAATACCCGCGATTCCAAGCGCTATAACCAAAAGACCGGCGATAAACGTTACGCCGGAGTGAAATATGAACGAACAGGCCGCAAGACCGCTTATCATCAGTATAAGCAGTACGGACGGTACCAGCGACAGTATGCCCTCCCTGTCAACCGAAATTCTCTGTTTTCCGTTTTTCAGAAAAATAACGTAAAAAAACACGGCTCCCGTCAACATTCCCACTTGAATAACAAAAAAGATTGAAGGCCGTCCGTGAAAGAAAAAGAAATCGTTAAAACCATAATTCGCATAGCTTGCGAAAATCATTGAAGGCGGGTCCCCCACCAGCGTAGCGGTTCCCTGCAAGTTTGCCATCACCGCAAGACCGGTCATAAAAAGGGCCGGGTTTATGTTTATTTTTTTTGAAAGGGAAAGGGCTATCGGCGCCATGACCAGAACGGTAGCGACATTTTCTACAAAGGCGCTTATCAGGCCTGTTATTATAAGGATAACGACAATAGCTATCCCCGCGTTTGGAGAAACATTGATGATGTTATCAGCGATACGGGCCGGAACACGGGAATAGATAAACAGTTCGGCAATCACCAGGCTGCCTATATATATTAGTAAAATGTTCCAATTTATATGCCGGGTAAGCGCTTCGACCGGACTTGCGGCCCCCAACAGGACTACAAGTACGGCGGCGGAGATTGTTATGTAAGCTTTGTTCCGCGGAAAAATTATCACCGCCGCGTACATGACGCATACTATCGCAAGCGTTACCCAGGATGATATCAATTCTAACTACCGCTCTAACTACCGCTTTTTCCGTAAACCTTTGCCAAAGTTTTGCCCGCGTAGTCGCGGACAGGGTATGAATACATAGGATTCATTGAAATATCCAGCAGCGTACTGTAAATCCTTGGGTTTTTTATTTCACCATTCTCTGAGAACGCGAGGCAGGAGTCGATTACGGAAACGGCCAGTACATTATCAGGTATACTGTTGTTATACTTTTCAAAAACATAAAGTATTAAGTTCAATGTATAACTATTCCCGTTAAACCCCTGTTTTGTCAAGGACCGAACCGCCTCGGCGGCAACGGAAGGTTCATTTTCAATCAGCAGTACACGCTGCAATGTAGAAGACGCTTCCGGGCCCTTTAAATCGCCAAGATATTTGACGGCCTTCATCCGTATATCGGGGAAGTTATTTGCCGTGCGTCCTTCCGCCCTTATCTTGTTCAGGATGCCTTCAAGCGCCATGTAGGACAGTATTTCCTGTACGTCATCGGGAGGATTCCCCCTATCTATCATTTGCTTGATGTATCCAAGCGCGGCCAGTTTGGTTTGACGTTCGATGGACCTTGCCTGTTCGCCAATAATCATGACATCAACTGATTTTTGCAGGTACGATTCCTCTAAGGATAAATCCTGCGCGGTGGCAACGGTAACGGCTGCAAGGGTGCAGAAAACGGCAATTACTATTTTATTGTTCCCTATTAAGTCCATTTAATTCTCCTTACAATAACAATAATCAACAGCAACAACAATAATCAACGCTTAAGATTGGGCTTAACAATTTTCCAGCCGTTTTGAGTCTTTTCAAAATCGTATAGAATAACTCGCACCCCTTTATTTATCGTTATTGCTTTTATCCTGTTTTCGCTTACAAATTCAATTTCATCCACCCTGTCGTTTGAATGGGAGGGCACGACAACATACATAAAGTAATCATAAGCGTTTTCCAAAACTATTTTTCTTGTCGCAAGTATCTCGGCTTTGGAAAGCTCCTGTAAATAATCCTGAGAGTTTATATACTGATAGTAGTCCTCATCAAGATGCTGCGCCCACACAGAATAACGCCTGGCCCTGATTATCGAGTTCAAATCCTGTATAAAATCAAAAAGGTCCTGTTTGACTTCTTGATATACTTCCTCCGTAACCGAAACCGGATCAAACTCCGCGGCTTCCGGCTGAACAGGCGCAACGGCGGTTTTAACAGTTCCAGCGGGTTCAGCAACTTCAACAGTTCCAGCGGGTTCAGCAACTTCAACAGTTCCAGCAGGTTCAACAACTTCAGCAGTTCCAGCGGGTTCCACAACTTCAACAGTTCCAACGCTTTCCACAACTTTAACAGTTCCAACGCTTTCAACAATTTCGCTCCCCAACTGATGCCCGGTTGTAACAGGCGTATTCTGCGATTCGGAAACCGTACACGAAGCGGTCAAAATTATGATGGCAAATAGCGCAATGTTGAATTTATACTCCCTCATAGATGAAATATATCGCCCCTTTCAAATCCTAGTCAATAAACGTGCGTGCTGTAACAGTAGACTTGTGCGACAACCCGGTTGCTTGTCGTGGACTAAAAGTCCATTACAGTCTTGCAGTTTAAAAGGCTAAGAGCCTGCGAACCTAAGGTTCGACAAAACCGCGTTTTTTAATGGAAGTTGGCGCGGGAACTGAAGTTTCCAAACAACTCTAGCAGACTGTTGCGCTTGCAGGTTTCTATAACTTTTTTCGTTGAAAAAAGTTATAGAAACCACAATTATCCGGCCTGCTTGCTGTCGTAGCGCTACGCGCTACTTAGGCAGTTTGCAAGGTAAAAAATCGCCGATTAGGCGATTTTTCAGGATCTTAAGCGCAAAGCACAACAAACTGCTAGCACAAAAACACGGCTTTTGTATATATAACGATTCATAAATCGACAGATTCGTCTTATAACTGAAGCGGTATTTTGGCACGACACGGATACGGATTTTGTACGAATGCGGGCGCTCAACAGTTTAATGTGAGGGGGATGATGGTGTAAGGTAAATAGTGGCCACAAAACGGCGTGTCGCAAGCACGCTTGCTTATGCTCACCTCCACGCTGGTGTTGCCTGGCTGGGGGGCGCCGCTGGCGGTATGCTACCGCGTAGCGGACTTTAAACCCGCTGGCGGAGGCGGTGGATTGGGGGTAGGGCGCTGAAGATGTTTATGGGGGCGGTAGCCTGGTCCAGCGCCACAAAACAGCGTTTAAGCTGTTGTGCCTGACGTTCTACCGCACGCTTAGCTGCATAAGGAAGGAAACGAGCTTGCTGCGGCATTTTTTGCCTTTACGCGCTCAATGTTTCGCGCTCCGTTATCGGGCGGCGCTACAGGAAAGCCTCTATGTGCCGGTAACGGCATGGAAATAACGCCCCCTTCTTAATGAGAAATGAGGCCGCCGCTGGCGGCACGGACTCAAGCAGCACCGGTTTATGTTTGCGTCTGACCTAATAGGTGTCTTCGTTCATCGCCTCAAATTCGCCGCGGACCTTTTCGATCAGCGCCAACTCGCGGTTCAGCGTCTTTTCGTAATCAAGGCTGCCACTTTCCATGCGGACGACTTCGTCCTCCCAGAATTGAACGCGCTGTAGATTGATAAAGCGAAACCGTTTGTCCAGCGCTTTTTCCGCCCACTCTTTGGCGCTGTTCCAGTAGTAAAGCGCGGTGCGGTAACAGGTTTCGGCGGTTTTAAGGCTGTCAAGGTTCTGTTCCTTCCACGGCGCGTTGTAAAAGTAAGCGTTGCGTTTGTTCCACTTGTTGCCTAGCAGTATGTACTGTTCGATAAGTTTAAGGTTGATGTGCGTCATAAAAAGGTAACGGTATTTTTCCCACTGTACCTTATTCTCTATCAGCGCCTCGGCGTACAGCGGGTTGCAAAAATCGGCGGCCAGCGCCGCCTCCAGCCAGTAGATGTTCTCCATCGTGTCGTCAGGGTATTGGATATGGTGCAGGTGATATAGCCTGTAAAACTGTTCCTTGTAGCGGACAATGTAGGCGTCGAGCGGCGCCGCGTTCGTGAACAGCAGTATAAGAGCGGAACACGCGGCAATCAGGCCGCGAAACAGTACGGCGCGGCGCTCCATAGAATGATACACGTTTTCATTATCGGCCTGCCTGATGGTTTTACGCAGGGGCTCCAACGCGAAAAAGGCACGAAAAGGGTGTCCGTCCAGCGGGGGCCGCTGCGGCGCTCCGTGTTGAGTCTGTACGGTCATTGGACAATACGGTTTTTGATTACCGGCAAAAGGCTGATGTTTTGCCATACCGCCTGGGCGACGGCGTCTACCGGGGCCGCGGCGTCCATCACGGCGACGCGGCTGCCTCCGGCCCGGCAAGAATCGAGCAGTCCCAGGTAACGTTCACGGACACGGATCTGAAAGTCGAGCCTTTCGTAGATGTCCTTGTGGGGGCGTTTTTCGAGGCGTTCAAACGCGGCGCGCGGATCTATATCAAAGAACAACAACAGTTCCGGCGCGGGAAAGCCGCTGTTCAGTACAGCCGGTAGTTCGTCCCCGCATTCTATCCCCTGGTACACGCGGGACGAGAGCGTGTAGCGGTCACAGACGACGAGGCTGCCCGCCTTGGTCAGTGCGACAACGCCGTTTTCGCCGTACAGGTGCTCGGCACGGTCGGCGGAAAACAGGCGGGCCATCGTCTCGCCGCGCAGTCTTACTTCGCCCCGGAGGGCGGCGCGTAAAAGCCGCCCAACAGGGCCGTCCGTCGGCTCGAAGGTACAGACGACAGGCGGCAGGGTCTGCCGCCTGTCGTCCCGGTCATCCCCCCTACCCCGCTCCCCGAAACGCCGGTTCAGCAGTTCAATCTGGGTGCTTGTACCGCTCCCGTCACAACCTTCAAACACTACAAAGTTTTGCAGAAGCGCCATAGCCGCCTAGCCCCGCAGCCTTTCGACAAAGGCCGCCCTGTCGGCGGCGCCAAAGAATGCCGAGCCTGTAACCAGTACATCAGCGCCGGCGGCGGCGGCCCCCCGCGCCGTGCTTTCGTTGATTCCGCCGTCAACCGACAGCAAAAAATCAAGCTTTTGTTCCGTCCGCAGCCGCGCCAGATATTCAATCTTCGAAAAACATTCCGTGATGCAGGTCTGCCCGCCATAGCCGGGATTTACGGTCATCACAAGGACAAGATCAACAAAGGGCAGCAGGCAGCTAAGTGCGCCGGCCGGTGTAGAGGGCACTATGCTAACGCCCGCTTTCTTTCCAAGTCCGCGAATGTTTTGCAGTACGCGGTGCGCGTGAACGGCAGCCTCCAGGTGAAAGGTGATGTAATCGGCGCCCGCCGCGGCGAAGGCCGGTACAAGGTTTTCAGGCGCGCGCGTCATAAGGTGTACGTCAAACGGCAGCGCCGCCCTGCCCCGCAAATCTTCCACCATCTTAGCGCCAAATGTAATTGGCGGGACAAAATTCCCGTCCATCACGTCAACGTGTATCCAATCCGCGCCCGATGCGGCTATGTCGTCAACAGCCTGCCCCAGGTTCGCAAAATCCGCGCTCAGTATGGAAGGCGCAACTAAAGGTCTTCTCATGCCGTCATTATAGCGGAAGGTGTCCTTTTGTTAAACGCCCCACCAGGCGGCCAGGCCGCCAGAGGCTTTAAAGTCCGCTACGCGCCCACCAGTGGGTTTAAAGTCCGCTACGCGCCCGCCAGCGGGTTTAAAGTCCGCTACGCGGTAGCATACCGCCGGCGGCCACTACTCACTGCCGCCACCCAGCCTCCTCGCAAGGACGATTTGACAGCCGCCTGGCGGCGGCCACTACTCACTCCGCCGCCCAGCCTCCTTTCAAGGACGATTTGACAGCCGCCTGGCGGCGGCCTCGTTTTTCATTGCAAGCGCGGTATTCCCCTCTCCCCCAATCCGGGCACTGTTAAAAACATCCCTTTTCCGCCATACTACCTTCATGACTGTGCTGTCAACTTTCACGCTTCAAACGCGCTCCCGTAACGAATGGAGCAACATCACGGCTCAGGTACAAAGAATCGTCGCGTCTTCCGGTGTGAACGAAGGGATCTGCGTGGTTTTTACGCCGCATACGACGGCGGCCATTACCATCAACGAAAACGCCGATCCAGATGTGCCGGGAGATATGCTTATCGCGCTCAACGCCGTTTCACCGGATCGCGCGGATTTCCGCCACGCGGAAGGAAACTCCGCGGCACACGCGAAGACCAGCCTGGTAGGGCCGTCAATCACGATAATCGTTTCGGGCGGCGCTCTGCTGCTCGGCACATGGCAGGGCGTCTGGTTTACCGAATTTGACGGCCCCCGAGCGCGCTCCGTCCATGTAAGGGTGTTGGGCGAATGAAGCGGCGGACAGTAGAGAATTTTAAATTGGTACGAATTTCAGGCGGTACTGTATGAAAAATGTTTTTGCCGTTAAAAACGGCGTAGCTCAACGCTTGGCAAGTATAAAATTGATGGGTATTATTTGGCGGAAAACGCTTCCCGAAAAGATACGTTTTATGA